>NZ_JBQCVA010000008.1:0-59439 GCF_051962715.1 Neisseria sp. P0008.S010 | reverse complement strand
AGGAGCAATTAGGGGCGAAAACGGCCGAAAACCTGTGTTTGGGTTTCGGCTGTCGGGGGAAGGGCTTTTTGCAAAGGTCTCGGCCTTTTTTACTGCGTACGCTCAACCCTGCCGACGAATCAAAAAATCCAGTGCGGCCTCATAACCGTACACCCCCAGCCCGACAATCATACCCTCGGCAAGGTCCGACAAATAGGAATGATGACGGAAAGGTTCGCGGCGGTGGACATTGGAAATATGCACTTCGACAAACGGTATGGCCACACCGGCCAGCGCATCGCGGATGGCGACACTGGTGTGCGTATAAGCACCCGCATTGATGATGACTGCATCTACGCCTTCATTGCGGGCGGCATGGATGCGGTCTACCAGCCCGCCTTCGCTGTTACTCTGAAAACATTGCACCGCGACACCGCGCCCCGCCGCCGATTCAATCAGGCGGCGTTCTACATCGGCCAGCGTGTCCGCACCATAAATCTGCGGTTCGCGCGTACCGAGCAAATTGAGATTGGGTCCGTTGATTAACAGGATGTTTTTCATATCGGTTTATTCCTTGATATAAAACAAAAGTGTTGAGGCCGTCTGAAAACATCGGCCGGCAGGGAAACCCTTACAACAAACTTGCTGCAACTATAGGCATCATACACCTGATGTTCAAGTAGGATGCTACTGCAGAACGATCCGAATCGTGGAATGAGTTGCTTGCATTATCATTAAGAGGCCGTCTGAACAGCAACACTTAACTTTTCAGACGGCCTCTAAGCGTAGGATTGTATTTCTATAATACGCGGTTGATGAACAACTGCACGAAAAGAAACAGGTAAGACAGCGGCCAAAACAGGAAACTGCTTAATTTGGCATTGGCCACATTCGAAAGGGTGTTGTGCATATGATGCCATTCTATTTGTCGCAGCACGATACGGTTAAGCGCAAAACCGAAAATAAAATAGCCAAAGAAAGCAACGTTTCCCCAACCGAAATAAATACTCACGGCCAAAAAAACCAAACCTGCCGCATAAACGGCAAAACCGAGTTTCAATGCAGAGAAATCCGTAGTTTTCCCATCTTCTTCCTGATAATTTTCATCCATGATAATTATATCCTGTAAATCAATGTCATTTATCGAATGAGGATTATAATCCGTGGATAAATAAACGTCAAAAAAGGATATTTTGATATTTGTGCAGGCAAATATCGTTATGGCAAATTTAAGTGTACTGGTGGGGGAACGAATCAGATTGCAGCGAAAACGGCTTAAAATCAATCAAGAAAAATTGGCTTTGATTGCAGATATCGACCGCAGCTATATGGGACGGATCGAGCGTGGGGAGGTAAATATCACTTTGGATAAGCTATATGGACTATGTGCGGTATTGCAATGCGAGGCAGCCGAACTGTTGCCACTTCGGAGCGAACTGGATGAAAATAGATATGGGGTATTCGAGCAAGACAAATTGTCTTAATGCAATTAACACGACTTCCTACTACATGAGACCTTTGCAATAACATAGGTTACTAAAATTTTATGCTCAATCTCATTTTCAAAATGCAAAACCTTTCTGATTTTTCCTACTTTTTGCTCAATATTAGGAAGGTTTTAGGTAATTGAAAATTTTTTGGCGCATTTTTATGCGTCAAATTTCGCTAACAGGCTATTTTTGCAAAGGTCTCTACATGTATCGCATTTTCAAATTATCTCCAACCATATGAGGCCGTCTGAAAACGCTGCCAAGAAAAACGCCGTCTTTTCAGACGGCGTTTTGTACTGCTTATGCCTGCGGCTGTTCGTCGGCAGACGTTTCAACCGGAGCAGCGGCAACCGTTTCTCCCGCTTGCGCAGCCTGCTGCTCCGCCCATTGGCGGCGGCGCGTGCGGTGGTAAGTCAAGCCTGTACCGGCCGGAATCAGACGACCGACGATGACGTTCTCTTTCAGGCCGCGCAAGTCGTCCTGTTTGCCCATAATCGCGGCTTCGGTCAGGACGCGCGTGGTTTCCTGGAAGGACGCGGCAGAGATGAAGCTGTCGGTAGACAAAGAGGCTTTGGTAATACCCAGCAGGATATTTTCAAAGCGCGCCGGTTCTTTGCCGTCGGCCAATGCTTTCTCATTAACCGCCATCACTTCGGCGCGTTCTACCTGTTCGCCGGTGATGAAGCGGGTTTCGCCCGGATCGACAATGTTCACGCGGCGCAACATCTGACGGATGATGACTTCGATGTGTTTGTCGGAAATCTTCACGCCTTGCAGTCGGTAAACTTCCTGCACCTCTTGAACAATATAGCGCGCCAGTTCTTCGATGCCTTTCAACCGCAGGATGTCGTGCGGATCAACCGAACCGTCTACGATGGTTTCGCCGCGGTTTACGACTTGGCCGTCATGCACCAGAATCTGTTTCTCTTTGGAAATCAGGGTTTCGTAGACTATGCCGTCCACATCGGTAATGATGAGGCGTTGTTTGCCTTTGGTTTCTTTACCGAACGATACGGTACCCGTTACTTCGGCCAGCATGCCGGCATCTTTCGGGATACGGGCTTCAAACAATTCGGCCACGCGCGGCAGACCGCCGGTAATGTCGCGTGTTTTGGACGAAGCCTGCGGGATACGCGCCAATACGTCGCCTTTGCCGATTTCCTGTCCTTCGCGTACGGTAATCACCGCGCCAACCGGGAAGGCCATGGAAACGGGGGTTTCCGTGCCCGGGATTTTGACTTCTTCTCCGTTTTCGTCGAGCAGTTTTACCGTCGGACGCAGCAGTTTGCTGGTGCTGGAAGAGCGGCGTTTGCCGTCAATCACCACCAAAGTGGACAAGCCGGTGATTTCGTCGGTTTGTTTGGCAACGGTTACACCTTCTTCCACGTTTTCAAACTTCACAAGGCCGGCATGCTCGGTAATCATCGGACGGGTATGCGGATCCCAAGTAGCAAGGGTGATGCCTGCTTTGATGGTCGAACCGTCCTGTACCAGCAAAGTGGCACCGTAAGGTACTTTGTGGCGTTCGCGTTCGCGGCCGATTTCGTCGTGAATCACGACTTCAGAAGAGCGTCCGATAACGATCAGTTCGCCCTTATTGTTTGCCACATAACGCATTTGGCTGTTAAAGCGCACCGTACCGTTGGATTTCGCTTCCACGTGGCTCGCTGCCGCCGCACGGGAAGCCGCACCACCGATGTGGAAGGTACGCATGGTCAGCTGGGTACCTGGCTCACCGATCGATTGCGCCGCAATGACACCGACGGCTTCGCCCGCATTGACCAATTTACCGCGAGCCAAGTCACGGCCGTAACATTTCGAACACAGGCCGTAACGGGTTTTACAGGTAATCGGGGTGCGGACTTTCACTTCATCCACGCCGGAGTTGTCGATGATGTCCACCAGTTGTTCGGTCAGCAAGGTTCCGGCTTCCACCAGTGTTTCGTTGGTAGAAGGATCAACGATATCTTGTGCGGCCACACGACCCAAAATACGGTCGCGCAATGCTTCAATCACATCGCCGCCTTGTACCACGGCTTTCATGATGAAGCCGTCTGAAGTGCCGCAATCGTCCTCAACCACCACCAAATCTTGGGTAACGTCCACCAAACGGCGGGTCAGGTAACCGGAGTTGGCGGTTTTCAAAGCGGTATCGGCCAAACCCTTACGCGCACCGTGGGTCGCAATAAAGTATTGCAATACAGACAGGCCTTCGCGGAAGTTGGACGTAATCGGAGTTTCGATAATCGAGCCGTCAGGTTTTGCCATCAAGCCGCGCATACCGGAGAGCTGTTTAATCTGCGCCGCAGAACCACGGGCACCGGAGTCGGCCATCATGTAGATGGAGTTAAACGACTCTTGCTCCACTTCGTTGCCGTCACGGTCGATGACTTTCTGCTTAGACAGGTTGTCCATCATCGCTTTAGCGATTTTATCGCCGGCACGACCCCAAATATCGACCACTTTGTTGTAACGTTCGCCGTTGGTGACCAAGCCTTGACGGTATTGGTTTTCGATTTCTTTCACTTCGGCTTGCGCTTCGGCCAACAATTCCGGCTTCTCTTTCGGTATTTCCATGTCGTCCACACAGATGGAAATACCGCCTTTGGCTGCAAATCCGAAACCGGTATACATCAAGTGGTCGGCGAAAATAACCGTATCGCGCAAACCGCATAGGCGGAACGATGCGTTAATCAGCTTGGAAATTTCTTTTTTCTTCAGTGCCTTGTTGATGTATTCGAACGGCAGGCCCTTCGGCAGGATTTCGCTCAACAATGCACGGCCGACGGTGGTTTCGTAACGGGTAACGACAGGTTCGAATTCACCCGCTTCATTTTTCACCCATTCGCGCAGACGCACGGTAATTTTCGTACCCAATTCAACTTGTTTGGTGTGGTAGGCACGGTGTACTTCTTTAACATCAGCAAACAGGCTGCCTTCGCCCAAGCCGTTGATTTTGTCGCGGGTCATGTAATACAGACCCAATACGATGTCCTGAGACGGTACGATAATCGGCTCGCCGTTGGCAGGAGACAATACGTTGTTCGAAGCCAGCATCAAGGTACGGGCTTCCATTTGGGCTTCCAAGCTCAACGGAACGTGTACCGCCATTTGGTCACCGTCAAAGTCGGCGTTGAACGCGGCACATACCAACGGATGCAGCTGAATGGCTTTGCCTTCGATCAGGATGGGTTCAAACGCTTGAATGCCCAAACGGTGCAAGGTCGGCGCACGGTTCAGCATAATCGGATGTTCGCGGATAACCTCATCCAAAATATCCCATACTACCGGCACTTCTTGTTCGACCAGTTTTTTGGCCGCTTTCACGGTGGATGCCTCGCCGCGCAGTTCCAGCTTATGGAAAATAAACGGCTTGAACAGCTCCAAGGCCATTTTTTTCGGCAAACCGCATTGGTGCAGGCGCAAGTACGGACCAACGGTAATCACGGAACGACCTGAGTAGTCCACACGTTTACCCAACAGGTTTTGACGGAAACGACCACCCTTACCTTTAATCATGTCTGCCAATGATTTTAGCGGACGCTTGTTGGCGCCGGTCATGGCTTTACCGCGACGGCCGTTATCCAACAGTGAGTCAACCGCTTCTTGCAACATACGTTTTTCGTTGCGGACGATGATGTCGGGAGCGTGCAGTTCCAGCAGGCGTTTCAGACGGTTGTTACGGTTGATGACGCGGCGGTACAAATCGTTCAAATCGGAAGTGGCGAAACGGCCGCCGTCCAGCGGCACCAACGGGCGCAAATCGGGTGGCAATACCGGCAGCACGTCCATAATCATCCACTCCAGCTTCATGCCGCTGCGTTGGAACGCTTCCAATACTTTCAAGCGTTTGGCGATTTTTTTGATTTTGGTGTCCGAACCGGTGCTTTCCAATTCCTGACGCAGGATTTCGACTTCTTTCGCAATATCTAACTTCGCCAACAGATCGCGGATACCTTCCGCACCCATTTTTGCGTCGAAATCATCACCATATTCATCCAATTTCTGATAATAATCTTCTTCACTCAGCAATTGGCGGCGTTGCAACGGAGTCATACCGGGGTCGGTAACGACAAAAGCTTCGAAATACAATACGCGTTCGATGTCGCGCAAGGTCATATCCAACACCATACCCAAGCGGGACGGCAGGGACTTCAAGAACCAAATGTGTGCTACAGGTGCGGCCAGTTCGATATGGCCCATGCGTTCGCGGCGCACTTTGGACAGGGTTACTTCCACGCCGCATTTTTCACAGGTTACACCTTTGAATTTCAAACGTTTGTATTTTCCGCACAAACATTCGTAGTCTTTAACCGGTCCGAAGATTTTGGCGCAGAACAAGCCGTCGCGCTCGGGTTTGAAAGTGCGGTAGTTGATGGTTTCGGGCTTTTTCACTTCTCCATAAGACCACGAACGGATGGTTTCAGGAGAGGCGATGCCGATTTTGATGGCATCGAATTCTTCTTCTATTCCTGCGGTTTGCAGGGGATTAAACAGGTCTAACAATGCTTTCATTTTTGCTCCTTGGGACATTTCGTCCGCTTTGGCTGGGGCATACGGTATCGGAAATAAGGCAGGCCGTCTGAAAACGGCTTATCCGGCAACTGCACGGCTTGACTTTCCGATCGTACCTTTATCTTTTCGGGTTTCGGCTGAATATGGATGCCGGCACAAATGTCGGCTTTTCAGACGGCCTCACGTGGCAGAGGCCGTCTGAAACGGAACATTAATGGCGTTCCAAGTCGATATCCAAGCCCAAAGAACGGATTTCTTTGACCAATACATTGAATGATTCAGGCATGCCGGCATCAATTTTGTGTTCGCCTTTAACGATGTTTTCGTACATTTTGGTTCGTCCGTTTACATCGTCCGACTTAACGGTCAGCATTTCCTGCAAGGTATAGGCTGCACCGTAGGCCTCCAAAGCCCAAACCTCCATCTCACCGAAACGTTGTCCGCCGAACTGGGCCTTACCGCCAAGCGGCTGTTGGGTAACCAGCGAATACGGACCGGTCGAACGGGCATGCATTTTTTCATCCACCAAGTGGTGCAGTTTCAAATAATGCATCACGCCGACAGTTACTTTACGGTCAAAAGGTTCGCCGGAACGGCCGTCATACAGGGTGATTTGGGTTTTGGTGTCGTTAAAGCCCAATTTTTGTACTTCGGGGTCATCGCTTGGATAGGCCAAATCAAGGAAGGCTTTGATTTCAGTCTCATGCGCACCGTCAAATACGGGAGAGGCAAAAGTAGCACCGTTACGCAGATTTTGCGCCAATACCAAGATTTCTTCATCACTCAGTTGCGACAAATCTTCCTTATGCATATCCGGCCCGCCCAAATCACCGTTGTACATGGTATCCAGGAATTTGCGGATTTCGCTTGTTTTGCGCTGCTCATCAAGCATACGGCCGATACGCTCACCGATGCCTTTGGCTGCCCATCCCAAGTGAACCTCCAAAATCTGGCCGATGTTCATACGGGAAGGTACGCCCAGCGGGTTCAACACGATATCTACCGGACGACCGTCTGCCATGTAAGGCATATCTTCTACCGGCAGAATGCGGGATACCACACCTTTGTTACCGTGGCGGCCGGCCATTTTGTCGCCGGCTTGCAGACGGCGTTTGATGGCAATAAATACTTTCACCATTTTTTGTACGCCGGGTTGCAATTCGTCGCCCTGAGTCATTTTTTTCTTCTTGATTTCAAACAGGGTTTCCGCTTCTTCACGTTTGTCCTGTAAGCTACCTTTAATCAATTCCAACTGCTTAGCAATGTTTTCATCGGCAACACGTACATCAAACCAATCGTGTTTGCTGGGCAAACCTGCCAGATATTCGGCGGTAATCTTACTGCCTTTAGCCAATTTCATCGGCCCGCCATTGGCTTTTTGACCGACTATCATGCGTTCGATACGGTCAAATGCATCGTTATCGAAAATTCTCAGTTGGTCATTCAAGTCCAAACGGTAACGTTTCAGTTCGGCATCAATAATCGCTTGGGCACGCTTGTCCCGCTGGATACCTTCTCGGGTAAAGACTTGAACGTCGATGACTGTACCGCTCATACCGGTAGGCATACGCAGCGAAGTATCTTTCACGTCGGATGCTTTTTCACCAAAAATGGCGCGCAGCAATTTCTCTTCGGGAGTCAGCTGGGTTTCACCCTTAGGCGTTACTTTACCCACTAACACGTCGCCGGCTTCCACTTCCGCACCGATATAAACGATACCGGATTCGTCCAAACGGCTTTGCATACGCTCGGACAAGTTCGGAATATCACGGGTAATATCTTCCGCACCCAGCTTGGTGTCGCGGGCAACGACATTCAACTCTTCAATATGAATCGAGGTATAACGGTCGTCTGCAGCCACCTTTTCCGAAATCAAAATCGAGTCTTCATAGTTGTATCCGTTCCACGGCATAAAGGCGATAACCATGTTCTGACCCAAAGCCAACTCACCTAAGTCGGTAGATGCGCCGTCTGCCACCAGATCGCCACGTTGCAATACGTCTCCCGCTTTCACAGCCGGACGTTGGTTGATATTTGTGGATTGATTGGAACGGGTGAATTTCACCAAATTGTAAATATCCACGCCTACTTCGCCGGCAACTGCTTCGTCGTCATGGACGCGCACTACCACACGATTAGCATCAACATATTCAACCACACCGCCGCGACGCGCCACAATGGCAGTGGCACTATCGACCGCAACGGCACGTTCGATACCGGTACCGACCATCGGTTTTTCAGCACGCAGACAAGGCACCGCTTGACGCTGCATGTTGGCACCCATCAAAGCACGGTTCGCATCATCATGCTCCAAGAATGGAATCAAAGAGGCTGCAACCGATACTGCCTGGCCGGTTGCCACATCCATATATTGAACCCGATCTGTTGTAGCCATGATGGTCTCGCCTTTCTCACGGCAAGTGACCAAATCATCTACCAAATGACCTTCTTCATCTAATGCGGCATTCGCCTGAGCAATAACGAAGCGGCCTTCTTCAATTGCAGACAAATATTCAATATCGTCAGTTACTTTACCATCTACCACTCGACGATATGGAGTTTCAAGGAAACCGTAATCATTGGTGCGGGCATAGACTGATAACGAGTTAATCAGACCGATATTCGGACCCTCAGGCGTCTCAATCGGACAAACACGACCATAATGAGTCGGATGTACGTCGCGCACTTCGAAACCGGCACGTTCACGCGTCAAACCACCCGGTCCCAATGCTGAAACACGACGTTTATGGGTAATTTCCGACAACGGATTAGTCTGATCCATAAACTGCGACAGTTGGCTGGATCCGAAAAATTCTTTAATTGCCGCAGAAACAGGTTTGGCATTGATTAAGTCTGTCGGCATTAAATTTTCCGACTCGGCCTGATTCAACCGCTCTTTAACCGCACGTTCGACACGTGATAATCCGCTACGGAATTGATTTTCTGCCAATTCACCAACAGAACGAACACGGCGGTTGCCCAAATGGTCGATATCGTCTACTTCCCCATGACCATTGCGCAATTCCACCAATGTGGCGATAGAGGCAACAATATCCTCCACACCCAAAACAAAACCACCTTTTTCTGCAGCACCGGCAAATGTCTCGTTCAATAATCTGCCATACCATGAAGCCTTTTGCTCAGAGGTCAATTTTTGTTCATAGGTGCGAGTATTAAATTTCATTCTGCCGACACGCGACAAATCATAACTGTCTTCGTTAAAAAACAGTCTGTTAAACAATAGCTCCACTGCTTCTTCAGTGGGAGGTTCCCCAGGACGCATCATTCTGTAAATAGCAACCCTAGCAGCATGCTGATCAGCAGTTTCATCGGTACGTAAGGTTGCCGAAATATAGCCACCTTGATCCAAATCATTTATATATAGTGTTTGAATTTCTTGTACGTCATTGATATCAAACTGCGCCAACAATTCTTCCGTAATTTCACTATTTGCAATCGCCAAGACCTCACCTGTATCGGCAGAGATGACATCTTTTGCTAAAGTTCGGCCCACTAAACTCTCTGGATCAACGCGCAACCTTTCCAAACCAGATTTTTCAATATCGCGAATATTCTTTGCAGTAATACGCTTGCCAGCGGCAACTAATACATTACCCTCTTTATCGACGATATCAAACTTGGCTGTTTCACCTTTCAGACGGCCTGCAATTAAACTCGTTTCAACGCCATCTTTTAAGAAATAAAACGTTTCTTTATCATAAAATGTATCTAAGATCTGCTCATCGTTATAACCTAAAGCTTTTAACAGAATAGTTACAGGCATTTTACGGCGGCGGTCGATACGGAAATACAATAGATCCTTCGGATCAAATTCAAAATCCAACCAGGAACCACGGTAAGGAATAACCCGCGCAGAAAATAACAACTTGCCGGACGAATGTGTCTTACCGCGATCATGTTCAAAAAATACGCCAGGAGAGCGATGTAGTTGAGAAACAATGACACGCTCCGTACCATTGATAACAAAAGATCCACTAGGTGTCATTAAAGGAATTTCTCCCATATACACCTCATTTTCCCGCACCTCTTTAATTACATCTTGTTTCGATGATTCTTTATCCAGAATAACCAACCGGATACGTGCACGCAGAGGGGCTGCATATGTTATTCCCCGCAACTGGCATTCAGGGATATCAAAAAGAGGCTCTCCCAAAATATAATGAACAAACTCCAGACGAGCATAGCCATTATGACTAACAATAGGGAAAATTGAATTAAATGCAGCCTGAAGTCCCTCATCCATACGCTCATCATAGGAAGCACCCTGCTGTAAAAATTTAGCATACGAGTCTAATTGCGTCGCCAGCAAGAAAGGAACATCAAGAACATTGTCACGCTTCGCAAAACTTTTACGAATACGTTTTTTCTCTGTAAAAGAATAAGCCATCCCAAAAACACTCCAATTAGTTGAAACTACTTAATATCAACGCAATGCGGTTTATTTCGTCTCAAATGAGAAATACAACACAAGGCTGTTAATTTACCTAAATTTTCACATAAAAATCACATCTATGAAAATTTAGGTAAATATTTAACCTATTCAGTAAATGCAATAAGGCTGGCAGCCAAGCTGCCAGCCCTTTACATATAAAAATTTTATTTGATTTCGACTTTAGCGCCGGCTTCTTCCAATTGTTTTTGGATGTCTTCAGCTTCAGCTTTAGAAACACCTTCTTTAAGAGTTTTAGGTGCACCATCAACGATGTCTTTAGCTTCTTTCAGACCCAGACCAGTAATTGCGCGAACTACTTTAATCACGCCAACTTTTTGGTCACCGGCAGAAGCCAATACTACGTCAAATTCAGTTTTTTCTTCAGCGGCAGCAGCACCAGCACCAGCAGGACCCGCAACTGCAACTGCAGCAGCAGAAACACCGAATTTTTCTTCAAAAGCTTTAACCAAGTCGTTCAATTCCATTACGGTCAAAGAACCAACTGCTTCCAAAATGTCTTCTTTAGTAATAGCCATGCTATTTATACTCCAAATATTGTATTAAAAAATAATTGATTAACAGAAACAAAATTGATTAAGCGGCTTCTTCGCCTGCTTTTTTCTCTGCCAAAGCAGCCAAACCGCGCGCAAAGCCTGATACAGGAGCTTGCATAACGAACAACAGTTTGGACAACAGCTCTTCGCGGCTCGGAATAGAAGCCAACTCAGCAACCTGAGCAGCATTCATTACTTCACCATTGTAAGAACCGGCTTTAACTACAATCTTGTCATCTTTTTTCGCGAATTGGTGCAACACTTTAGCAGCAGCAACAGCATCTTCAGAAGCAGCATAAACCAATGGACCAACCATTTGATCAGCCAAAGCTGCGAATGAAGTACCCTCTACTGCACGACGAGCCAATGTGTTTTTCAGAACGCGCAAGTAAACGCCTTCTTTACGCGCATTTGCACGAAGCTCAGTCATACTGGAAACACTGATACCGCGATATTCAGCAACTACGAGAGTCTGAGCGTTAGCAATTGCTGCGCTGATTTCCTCTACGGCTACTTTCTTGGTTTCAATATTGAGACTCAAGGTCTACCTCCCACTGTTTATAAACAGGATATCGGAATGATATCCCACCAGCGCGGTAACCTAAAAAGACATCTTACAAGCAATCTTGCAATGTGTTTCAGGACTACCGTCTGCGTAGGGCAGTTACGATTAAATCTTGCGATCCCTACGGTCTTGGACATCTACTTAATTCTAAGTAGCCCAAATTCAAGCAACTCAAAAATAGAGTTGCTTGAAAATTTCTTAGATTAGTTATTCACGCTTGATGTATCAACGCGAACACCTAAACCCATAGTGCTGGATACAGCAACTTTTTTCAGGTACTGACCTTTAGCGGCAGCAGGTTTAGCTTTAACGATAGCGTCCAGCAATGCATCAAAGTTCTCTTTCAAATCAGCCTCAGCGAATGAAGCACGACCGATAGTTGCATGAACGATACCTGCTTTATCTGTACGATATTGCACCTGACCAGCTTTTGCATTTTTAACTGCTTCAGCTACATTAGGAGTAACAGTACCCACTTTAGGGTTTGGCATCAAACCACGCGGACCCAAGATAGTACCCAGCTGACCAACGATGCGCATTGCATCAGGAGAAGCAATAACGACATCAAAGTTCAGATTGCCTGCCTTGATCTCAGCAGCTAAATCTTCAAAGCCGACAACATCAGCACCAGCTTCTTTAGCTGCATCAGCATTTGCACCTTGAGTAAATACTGCTACGCGAGTTGTTTTACCAGTACCTTTAGGCAGAACAACTGAACCACGGATAACTTGGTCAGATTTACGCGGATCAACACCCAAGTTGAAAGATACATCAACAGACTCGTCAAATTTAGCAGTCGCTGCTTTTTTTACCAAAGCAATTGCTTCATCAATTGCATATAATTTATTGGCTTCAACAGAAGAGCGCAAAGCTTTCAAGCGTTTAGATACTCTAGCCATTATACAACACCCTCCACATCCAAGCCCATTGAGCGAGCAGAACCAGCAATAGTACGAACGGCAGCATCTAAGTCAGCAGCAGTCAAATCTGGTTCTTTAGTTTTAGCAATTTCTTCCAACTGAGCACGGGTCAATTTACCCACTTTATTTGTCAGAGGATTAGAACTACCTTTTTGCAGACCAGCAGCTTTTTTCAACAGAATAGAGGCTGGAGGAGTTTTCATCACAAAAGTGAATGATTTATCCGCAAATGCAGTAATGACAACTGGAATCGGCAAACCAGGCTCCATGCCTTGAGTTGCAGCATTAAATGCTTTACAGAATTCCATAATATTCAAACCACGCTGACCCAAAGCAGGACCAACTGGGGGAGATGGATTGGCTTTACCTGCAGGAATTTGCAGTTTGATGTAGCCGATAATTTTCTTTGCCACTTATAGGACTCCTAAAAACGGGTATAGCGCGGAACCATTTCCGCTTCCCAAAAACGCAGTATTCTACTCTAAAAAATACAAAAAATCAAAACTTAGAAATAACTTAATCATTAGCTAGGCATCTTTTTACATATTGTATTGCCAAAATTTCAGCTGCATAATGCCAGAATAATCCTAATTTTTTTCAACTTGCCCAAAATCAAGCTCAACAGGGGTTTCCCTACCAAAGATTTGTACTGAGACACGAAGCTTACTTCTTTCATAATTAACTTCGCTAACAATACCATTAAAGTCAGCAAATGGCCCTTCGGTTACCCGCACCTGTTGGCCGACTTCAAACTCTACGCGCGGCTTAGGCTTATCTCCCCCTATCTGTATTTGAGCTAGAATGGAATCAACCTCCCTTTGGGAAATCGGCAAAGGCCGATTAGCCTCCCCACCAACAAATCCTGACACTCTAGGTGTACTTCTCACTAGATGCCAAGAATCATCCGACATTTCCATCTCTACCAAAACATAACCAGGAAAAAATTTCCGCTCACTTACTGTGCGCCGCCCATTTTTGATATCCACAACCTCTTCTGTTGGTACTAATATCTTTCCAAAAGATGCACCCATCCCCTCTCTTTCAATTCTATCCTTAAGTGCCTTTTGTACATTTTTTTCAAAACCAGAGTAAGCCTGAACTACATACCATTTTTTAGACATAACTAACCCTTCTTCATCAATAGATCAAACAATACCCAAGAAATTAAAAAATCAGCCAAATAAATAAAAATTGTCAATATTGTAACAAATATTAAAACAAAAATTGTCATCTTCGTCGCATAAGCTTTATCAGGCCAAACTACTTTTTTTAGTTCTACAACGGAATTTTTAAAATATATTAGTAGACGAGCAAAATTACCCCATATTAAGACAATGCCGGCAACAAATACTGAAGTTGACAAAATAGCAGTCCTTAAAATTTCAGAACTACCAAATAAATATTTTGAATTTGTAAACCAAATTGAAAAAACAATAATCGCCAATGCAATAATAATTTTAAACAATGTACTTACAATGGACTTTTTAACATTCTGGACCTTATCATTTAACTCCTTATTTAGTATTTTACTTGAAGTAAATCCATTTTCAGGCTTTTGTTCAGACATTACATTTTACCCATAAAGAAAAAACTAACCGACACAAGGCCGGTTAGTTTTAGATTTGGCAGGCCAAGAGGGTCTCGAACCCCCAACCCTCGGTTTTGGAGACCGATACTCTACCAATTGAGCTATTGGCCTCTAAAAGTTAAGCGATGATAGAAGAAACTACGCCCGCACCTACGGTACGACCACCTTCGCGAATCGCAAAGCGCAGACCTTCTTCCATAGCGATCGGTGCAATCAGTTCTACAGTGATGGCTACATTCTCACCAGGCATAACCATTTCTACACCTTCTTCCAAAGTAACCGCGCCGGTTACGTCGGTAGTACGGAAATAGAATTGTGGACGGTAGTTAGCGAAGAACGGAGTATGACGACCACCCTCTTCTTTGCTCAATACGTATACTTCTGCTTTAAATTTGGTGTGCGGAGTGATGGTACCCGGTTTAGCCAATACTTGACCGCGTTCCACTTCTTCACGTTTAGTACCGCGCAGCAATACGCCTACGTTGTCACCGGCCTGACCTTCGTCCAGCAGTTTGCGGAACATTTCAACACCGGTACAAGTAGTTTTTTGGGTTTCTTTCAGGCCTACGATTTCGATCTCGTCACCAACGTGGATGACACCGCGCTCTACACGGCCGGTTACTACTGTACCGCGACCGGAGATGGAGAATACGTCTTCGATAGGCAACAGGAACGGTTTGTCCACTGCACGCTCGGGAGTTGGGATGTAGCTGTCCAATGCGGCAGCCAGTTCGAAGATTTTTTCTTCGTAAGCGGCATCGCCTTCCAAGGCTTTCAGTGCAGAACCTTGTACGATCGGGCAGTCGTCGCCTGGGAAGTCGTAGCTTGACAGCAAGTCACGGATTTCCATTTCAACCAGTTCCAACAGCTCGGCATCGTCAACCATGTCGCATTTGTTCATGAACACGATGATGTAAGGTACGCCTACTTGGCGGGCCAACAGGATGTGTTCGCGGGTTTGCGGCATAGGACCATCGGCAGCAGAACATACCAAGATTGCGCCGTCCATTTGTGCAGCACCGGTAATCATGTTTTTAACGTAGTCGGCGTGACCCGGGCAGTCTACGTGTGCGTAGTGGCGGGTTTCGGTTTCGTATTCTACGTGTGAGGTATTAATGGTAATACCGCGGGCTTTTTCTTCGGGAGCGTTGTCGATTTGGTCGTAAGCTTTTGCAGCACCACCGAATTTTTTAGCCAAAATAGTAGTCAAAGCAGCAGTCAGGGTGGTTTTACCATGGTCAACGTGACCGATGGTGCCAACGTTTACGTGCGGTTTGCTACGTTCAAATTTTTCCTTTGCCATGGCAAATTTCCTATCTCAAATTACTAAATAAACGGGTATTTGGTGCCCATGGGCAGATTTGAACTGCCGGCCTCTCCCTTACCAAGGGAGTGCTCTACCCCTGAGCTACATGGGCCAAGATTATTGGAGCGGGTGAAGGGAATCGAACCCTCACCGTAAGCTTGGAAGGCTTCTGCTCTACCATTGAGCTACACCCGCAGACTTACTGCATCAATGCTCCAACACATTGGAATTTGGTGGTGGGAGAAGGATTCGAACCTTCGAAGCTTTCGCAACAGATTTACAGTCTGCCCCCTTTGACCGCTCGGGAATCCCACCAAAGAGATTGAGCATCTTACTCAAACCTAAAAACCTTGTCAAACAAAATACGATTAAAAAGATAAATTTCAACACAACCAATTGTTTTATAATTTTATTTTTCTTCTACAATGCGGATGTATTTTGCATACAACTCATCATGTGTTTCAGGATGTTCCTCATCAATCAATATGCAATCGACAGGGCATACCTGTTGGCATTGCGGCTCATCATAGTGACCAACGCATTGTGTGCACAAATTGGGGTTGATTTCGTAGATTTCCTCACCTTGGGAAATTGCGTCGTTTGGACATTCCGGTTCACAGACATCACAATTGATGCAGTCGTCCGTAATAAAGAGGGCCATAATTCAAAGTCCTTCTCAGATGCGGTATGGTTAAAATTATCGGGCGCGGATTATAGCACAACTTCTCTAGACGATTGTTTTCTTTATATTTATGAATAGTTATCATTTTTTAAACGCTTACCTTCCGAAGCAATACGAAACGGCTTAAGCCGGATCGTCCATCCCGGTAGTGTTCCAACCAATCCGGATATTCGGGCAAAGAGCCTGCTTCGATATAGACAAAAGCGTTTTCTTTGAGACATTCCTTCAGCAGAGGGAACAAATCCTGCCACTGCGCCCAGTTGAACGGAGGATCAAGAAACACGACATCAAATGATCTATTCGTCGTCTGTAAAAAAACGGCAGCTGATTGCTGATGCAACGTTATTTTTTCTTGCCATCCAAATTGGCGGATATGTTTTTGCAAATTCTGAAACGTATTTCTATTTATTTCCACCATAGCTACTTCGGCAGCATTGCGCGAAGCAGCCTCAAAACCTAACGCACCGCTGCCGGCAAACAAATCCAACACATTCATACCGGTCAAATCCTGACCGAGCCAATTGAAAAGTTTTTCGCGGACACTGTCAGGCGTCGGACGCAGACCGTCCGCATCTGCAAAAACCAGTTTTCGCCCCCTGCATTGCCCGCCGATGATACGTACTTGATTGTTATATTTGGGATGTTTGTGACCTGCCATGATTTTTTTACAGATACCAAATTTCAGACGACCTTATTATATAGCGAAACCGCTTTCCAACTTCAGCCTTGTTTGCCTTCATACAACAATGCCGTCTGAAAAGTTTCAGACGGCCTTTTATTTTACTTTTGCATAGCAGCAGCCAGCTGTCTCAACAACTCGATTTCCTTATCCTTCTGCAACAACATTTCCCGACAATGTTTCAACTCCTGCTTCAACAATTCAACTTTCATGGCCATATCGCTCGAAGCATAAATAGCAAACTCCCCATTATTGCTATCCACATCATTAATCTGCAAAACCATCCCATTACTGCCAGACTTCAACAAATCCCACATATCGACTTCGAAGATGGCTGCCAGCTGCTCCAATCTCGGAATACTCAACTGCGTCTCACCCCGTTCGATCTTTGCGTATCCGCCGGCAGACATCGCCAGCTTTTCCGCCATATCCTCCTGCGACCATTTATTCAATTCTCGCATCAGGCGAATTTTTTCATAGGTTTCCATAGGCTGAACTTTCTGTATAGATAGTTGAATTATTAGGATAGATTTTATACTTTAGTTTGCTGGAGAGGAAATTTTATTCTGAATACAATCCCCAAGATTTTATCAAATATCGAAATTTTTACTATATTTTAATAAATTTTAAAGAGAGTAAATTAAATATGGCCATTCCAATTTTACTTTGGGGCGCAGCTGCTGCCCTTGCCGCAACAGGCGTTGTTAAAGGAGCAGGAGCAATCAGCGATATTAACAAAGCCAAGGAAATAGGCGAACGGGCAGAACGCCGTTACAAGAAAAGGCAGGAGGAATTAGATGAAACCAAAGACGAAACCAACAATGGCTTTGAAGAGTTGGGACGGTTAAAGGTAGAGATTTTTAAAAATCAAATCAACCATATCATACAAATATTACACAGCACTAACAATAAACATGCCAAAAGCGAACTTTCCGGCTTTAACAGTACATTTGACGTTGCAGAACTGAAAGAAATGGAAACAATGGTGCAAACATCATTGGAACTAAGCACTAATTTCGGCAGCAGCGCCATTACTGGGGCATTGGCCGGTTTTGGAGCATATGGTGCAGTTCCTTTGATTGCAACCGCTTCCACAGGTACCGCCATCTCTACTCTGTCCGGTGCTGCCGCCACCAATGCAACCCTTGCCTGGCTTGGCGGAGGTGCATTATCCGCAGGCGGTTTCGGAATGGCAGGCGGAATGGTTGCTTTGGGCGGTATCGTTGCAGGCCCAGCTTTGGCAGTCGGCGGATTTATGCTGGCCAGCAAAGCGGAAGAAGCTCTGACGGAAGCACGAAAATATGAAGCCCAAATCGATGAAGCCGTTGCCGAAATGGATTTGATCGCCGAAGGGCTCAAAGGGCTGCAAGATAATGCAAAAGAAATAAAATATACTTTGCTTAAAATGGTAGAGCATTTTGAGCAGGTTCGTGTAAACAGCAGCGATGATCCTAATTTCCACGCCATGCTGGTCATCGGCAAAGCCATCAAAAACCTGATGAATACGCCTATTATGGAGGATGACGGTTCGCCTGTCCCCAATATCCGTCATCAATGCGAAGGTTATTTGAATATCGAACTTGGGGCAGAAGCATGAGTAAAATCCAAATTCTCGACAAAGTTGTTCCGATGAAAGTCCCCGCAGCTATTCCTTTAGAAGCGGCAACAGGCTCGTTTACCCGCATTTTGGAAGCACACAACGAATACAAAAAGATCGCAGCCCAAGAGAAAACCAAACGTGAGGCAATCGGTGCATGGAAAGATGTCCGTTTGAAGGAGTTGAAAAACCAGCAGGAAATTTTACGGCTGTATTTGGAAAATACGTTTCGGGAACGCCGCGAGATGATTGACGGTCTATTCGATGCACTGGACAAAGGGATTGAAGCAGGCAATATCAATGTTATTGATACGGCAATAAACGGCATTGTGAATATTGCCAAAGATTCTCCGCTACAACAGGTCGATAAGCTGATTTTGTCGCTGAAAAACGATGATGTGAAGGTGATTGAGTTTTGACTTCCGAACCCTTTCCTTGTTCCGCCTGCGGTTTGTGTTGTCAAAGGGTCAGTCTAAGCGAACAAACCGCATGGCTGGATCGCGGAGACGGTATATGTCGGCATTTTGATGAAAATACAATGTTGTGTTCCATCTATGCAACTCGCCCTTTGGTTTGCCGTGTGGAGGATTATTACCGCGCCCATTTATCTGAACAAATATCTTGGCAGAACTTTATACGGATTAATGTAGAAGTTTGCAGGAAGTTTCAATCGAATAAGTAAGGCTTTTCTGTTTATGAGAGTGCCGTCTGAAAATTTTTCAGACGGCACTCTCCTATTTTAAACCAACCTACCTTCACTCTTTCGGTGCAGGCGGTTCAATCTGTTCTTTCCAGCCGCATTCTTTTTGCGGGCAGACTTTTTCCACGCCCCAGCGTTTGGTGGTTTTGATGGTTAAAACCGGCCAATGGCAGTTCGGGCATTCTTCGGCGACAGGCGGGTTCCAAGTGGCGTAGTTGCAGTCGGGATAGGTGCTGCAACTGTAAAACAGTTTGCCGTAGCGGGATTTGCGCTCGACGAGGTTGCCTTTTTTGCATTGCGGGCATTGGACGCCGGTATCTTTGGGTTTTTCCAGCGGCTCGACGTGTTTGCATTTGGGGTAGTTGGCGCAGCCGATGAATTTGCTGCCTGTGCGGCTGTATTTGTACACCAGCCGTCCGCCGCATTTGGGGCACTCGCGTCCGTCGAGTTCTGCTTGCTCGGCTTCGGCTTTGGCGATGCGCTCGGCGGCTTCTTCGGCGGTTTCATTGACGTTGCGCGTGTAGCTGCACTCGGGATAGCCGGCGCAGGCAACGAAGCGGCCCATTTTGCCGAACTTAATTTGCAGTTTGTGTTCGCCGCATTTGGGGCAGGTTTCGTCGAGTTCCTGCGTGGTGAATTTGGCGCGTTCGATGCCTTCTTTTTCTTCCACTTGCTTGATGAACGGTTTCCAGAATTTGTCCATCACGGGAATCCAGCGGCGTTTGCCGTCGGCAATTTCGTCGAGCTGGTCTTCGAGTTTGGCGGTGAAGTGGTAATCGACGTATTGGGCGAAGTGTTCGGTCAGGAATTTGTTGACGATGTCGCCCGTATCGGTGGGCATGAAGCGTTTTTGCTCAAGGGTAACGTATTCACGGTCTTTGAGCGTGGAAATGATACTGGCGTAGGTTGAAGGGCGGCCGATACCGTATTCTTCGAGGGCCTTAACCAGCGTGGCTTCGTTGTAGCGTGGCGGCGGAGTGGTAAAGTGTTGTTCGCCGTAAAGTTTGTCCACGGGCAATTTGTCGCCTTCGCTCATTTCGGGCAGTTTTTTGCTGTCTTCGCTCTCTTCGTCGTCGCTGCTTTCTTCGTAAACGCTGAGGAAGCCTGCGAAGGTTTGCACTTGTCCGGTTACGCGGAATACGCCTTTGCCGACGGTAATATCGACGGTGGTTTGGTCGAATTTGGCGGGCGTCATCTGACAGGCGACGGTACGCTGCCAAATCATTTGATAGAGTTTGAACTGGTCTGCGCTCAGGAAGGGTTTGACGCTTTCGGGCGTGCGGTACACGGAAGTCGGACGGATGGCCTCGTGGGCTTCTTGGGCGTTTTTGGATTTGGTTTTGTATTGTTTGGCGACACTCGGCAGATATTCTTTGCCGATTTTGTTTTCGATGTAATGGCGGATTTCGGTTAACGCTTCATCGGCCAAATTCACGCTGTCGGTACGCATATAGGTAATCAGACCGATGGCGCCCTGCCCTACGTCTATACCTTCGTAAAGCTGCTGGGCGGTACGCATGGTGCGGTCTGTGGTGAAACCGAGTTTGCGCACGGCATCCTGCTGCATGGTGGATGTGGTGAACGGCGCGGCTGGGTTGCGGCTGCGCTTTTTCTTTTCGATGGCGGTAACGACGGCCTCTTTGCCTTCGAGTTCTTTCAACACGTCGGCTTGCGCGGCTTCGTTCGGCAGGTCGAATTGTTCGAGTTTCGCGCCGTTGTATTGGGCGAGTTTGGCGGTGAACTTGCTGCGGCCTTTGTGGCTGTCGAGATGCACCGTCCAATATTCCTGCGCTTCAAACGCGCGTATTTCGTTTTCGCGTTCGCAAATCAGACGCAGGGCGGGACTTTGCACACGGCCCGCGCTCAAACCGCGGCGGATTTTTTTCCACAACAATGGCGAGAGGTTGAAACCGACCAAATAGTCCAAAGCGCGGCGGGCTTGTTGCGCATCCACCAAGTCCATTTCGATTTCTCGCGGGTTGGCGACGGCGTAGAGCACGGCGTTTTTGGTGATTTCGTGGAACACGACACGCTGCGGCTTGATGTTTTTCAGGCCGCGTTTGGATTTGAGGATTTCAAAAAGATGCCAGGAAATCGCTTCGCCTTCCCTATCCGGGTCGGTTGCGAGGTAGATGTTTTCGGCTTCTTTGGCTCTGGCGACAATCGCATCGACGTGTTTGGCGTTACGTTTGATCAGCTCGTATTTCATGGCGAAGTCGTGTTCGGGATCGACGGCTCCGTTTTTGGGGACGAGGTCGCGGACGTGGCCGTAGGAGGCCAGAATTTCGAAATCGCTGCCAAGGTATTTTTTCAGGGTTTTGGCTTTAGACGGTGATTCGACGATTAAGAGGTTTTTCGCCATTGTTTGTTCTCTTTTAATGTATTGGATTTTATGTTTCAGACGGCCTCTGCCGTATCGGGAGGCCGTCTGAAAGTTATGAAATGTGTTTGGATTTCGTGTTGCGCCGTAGCGCGGTGGCCGTTTTCAGACGGCCTCAATGCATGGTGGCTTCGCCGTGCAGCGCGGCCATCAGGTCGTCGCCCACCAATACGGGCAGTTCGGATTTCTGCGCCCACAACACCAGCAGGCTCATCACTTTGGCCATATCGACGGTAATGTCTTCGGCGGGCATGAACATCAGGGCGTTGATGACGAACTCGCGTTGTCCGGCATCCAGCGCGCCGGCCTGTTCGAGGTAGTGCAGCAGGCCGCGAACTTCCATCGGCAGCCTGTCGCTTTCCTCTGTCCAATAAACGCGCATGGCGGTGCCGCTTTGTTCGGCAACTTCCCATTGCGATGCTTCGTTCAATACGTCGATCAGCATCAGCAGTTTGTGTATGTCGGCCTCGTCGAAGCCCACTTCTTCCAAAACGTGCCCCAAATCGCCGCCCGAAGGGCAGGAGTCGAAGTCTTGGAAGTGTTCGATTAAGAAGGCTATCAATTCCACCATTTTTTATTCCTTGTCCGGCCGCGTTTTCAGACGGCCTGTTTATCCGATGCGTTGGTAACGCCCGCCCGGCATCGCGGCAACGAGTCCGCCCAGTTCCAATTCCAACAGGGCGGCGTAAATGTCGGCCGCGTTTTTGTCCAGCTGTTCGGCCAAAGTGTCGGGATGTATGGGGCCGTAGCCCATTTTCTCAAGCAGGGCGGCGGCATCGTTTGAGGCCGTCGCCGGGGGAAGCGGGGTTTCAGACGGCCTGTATTCTTTGTTTTCAACGACTTCTTCCCGCCTGTCGTCCGTTTCTGCCGCAGGGCTGGCGGAAATTTTCCGCCGTACGAGCGTTTCCTTATATATAGAATATGATGAAGCGGCACTTTCTGGCAACAGTTGCGGGCATTCCTGCAGGATGTCTTCCAGCGATTCGGTCAGTTTCGCGCCTTCTTTAATCAGCTTGTGGCAGCCTTTGCTGTGCGGGTTGTCTATCGAGCCGGGAACGGCCAGCACCTCGCGCCCCATTTCGCCCGCCAGCCGCGCGGTTATCAGGGAACCCGATTCCAAGGCGGCTTCCACCACCAGAACGGCCTGAGAAAGTGCGGCTATCAGGCGGTTGCGGCGCGGGAAGTTGCCCGCCAGCGGGCGGGTGCCGAGCGGGAATTCGGATACGATTGCGCCTTTTTCGCCGAGTTCATAAGCCAGATCGCGGTTGGACGACGGGTAGATGCGGTCTATGCCCGTCCCCCAAAAGGCCACGGTGCCGCCGCCGGCCGCCAATGCGCCGCGATGGGCGGCCGCATCGATGCCGGCGGCCATGCCCGAAACGACGGGAATCCCGCGCTCGGACAGGCTGCGGCCGAAGTCGTGGGCGATGCGCAGTGCCTGCGGGGTGGCGTGGCGGCTGCCAACTATGGCCACGGACGGGCGGTGCAGCAATTCGATGTTGCCGCGCACGAACAGCATCGGCGGCGGGGTGATGCCTTCGGACAGCATGGCGGGGAAGTCTTCGTCGCACAACAGCAGCAGGCGGCAGTTTTCCTGTTCCGACCATTTTTCGGCGGCTTCGGCGGCCTGTTCGGCTTCTCCGCGCCGGTTTGCCCATGCTTCCTGCGCGGCTTTGCGCACCAGTACCTGCCGTACGGCTGCGGCATCCGCCTGCCACGCGGCGGTGGCCGTGCCGAAATGGCGGATAAGCTGCAGGAAGGTTTCCGCGCCGATGTGCGGCATCAGTGCCAGCCGCAGCCAGTAATGGCGTTCTTGTTCAGTAATCATGCCGTTTCCCCGCTTTGCATCATAATCGCTGCGGTTATGGCATATTTTGCCGCCATTGGCAACGGGAAAGGCCGTCTGAAAAACGGCTTTTGCCCTTTTCAGACGGCCTTTTGCCCGTTTGCTCAGGCTTCGCCTTTGTGTTCGCTCAAAAAGCCGCCGCTTTGGCGCGACCACAGTTTGGCATACAGTCCGTTTTGCGCCAGAAGTTCGGCATGGGTGCCTTGTTCGACGATGTGGCCTTTGTCCAAAACGATGAGTCTGTCCATGGCGGCGATGGTGGACAGGCGGTGGGCGATGGCAATCACGGTTTTGCCGTCCATCATTTTGTCGAGGCTTTCCTGAATCGCCGCTTCCACTTCGGAATCCAGCGCGCTGGTGGCTTCGTCGAGCAACAGAATCGGCGCGTCTTTCAGCATGACGCGGGCGATGGCAATTCGCTGGCGTTGGCCGCCGGAGAGTTTCACGCCGCGTTCGCCGACGTGCGCGTCGTAGCCGCGCCGCCCTTTGGCATCGGAAAGGTTGGGGATGAAGTCGGCGGCTTCGGCGCGTTCGGCGGCCTGCATCATTTCTTCGTCCGTCGCATTCGGGCGGCCGTAGACGATGTTGTCGCGCACGGAGCGGTGCAGCAGGCTGGTATCCTGCGTCACCAATCCGATTTGGGCGCGCAGGCTTTCCTGGGTAACGTCGCCGACGTTTTGGCCGTCTATTGAAATCGTACCGTTTTGCGGTTCGTAAAAACGCAGGAGCAGATTGACGATGGTGGACTTGCCCGCGCCGCTGCGGCCGATTAAGCCGATTTTTTCGCCCGGGCGGATGGTCAGGTTGAAATCCTGCAGCAGCGGTTTGCCCGCTTCGTAGGAAAAATCCACTTTGTCGAATTTAATTTCGCCGCGTACCACTTTCAGCGGCGGCGCGTTCGGTTTGTCCAAGATGGTTTGCGGTTTGGACAGGGTGGCCATGCCGTCGCTGACGGTGCCGATGTTTTCAAACAACCGTGCCGATTCCCACATGATGTATTGCGACAGGCCATTCACGCGCAACGCCATGGCCGTGGCGGTGGCCACCGCGCCCACGCCGACCTGCCCCTGATGCCACAGCCAGATGCCCAGCGCGGCGGTGCTCAGCGTGAGCGACGTGTTCACCAGAAAACTGCAGGTGTGCAGCATGGTGGCCAGACGCATCTGGGCATGAACGGTTACCATGAATTCTTCCATCGACTGCTTGGCATAAGCCGCTTCGCGCGCGCCGTGGGAGAAAAGTTTGACGGTGGTGATGTTGGAATAGGCATCGGTGATGCGGCCGGTCATCAGCGAGCGGGCATCGGCCTGCGCGGCGGCGGTTCTGCCCAATTTGGGAATCAAAAAGCGCATCACGGCGGCAAAGCCGATTATCCAGCCGATAAACGGCAGCAGCAGCCAGCCGTCGAGCGTCGTCAGTATCACGCCCGACGTGATGAAGTACACCAGCACATAAGTTACCATGTCGGCCAGGGTCATCACCACGTCGCGCAAAGCCAGCGCGGTCTGCATCACTTTGGCCGATACGCGCCCGGCAAATTCGTCCTGATAAAAACCCAGCGACTGCCCCAGCATCAGGCGGTGGAAATTCCAGCGCAGGCGCATGGGGAACACGCCTTGCAGGGTTTGCAGGCGCACGTTGGACGCGATGAATATCCAGCAGATGGAAAACAGCATCATCAAGGCCATGCCCGCCAAAGCCCAACCTTTTTCGGCAAACAGCGTTTCGGGCGTGTATCTGCCCAGCCAGTCCACCACCTTGCCCATAAACTGAAACAGCAGGGCTTCCATGATGCCGATGCCCGCCGTCATCACCGCCAGCACGGCAATCCATTTGCGCACGCCGTCCATGCCCGACCAAACAAACGGCAGCAGCCCTTTTTTCGGCGACAGCGGCGCGGCTTCGGGATACGCTTCGACCCGGCTTTCAAACCAGTTGAAAATCTTGTTAATCATTTTATTGTGCTTCGATAAGTTTTCAGACGGCCGATAGCAAGACAAAGGCCGTCTGAAAGCATTTGTTGGAAAAGGCGGATTTTACGGGAAAAGGCACAGCGGAAAAAGCGCGGTATGGGAAAAGCGGCGTTTCCGATCGGGAAAGGCCGTCTGAACAGTTTTCAGACGGCCCGCCGCAGCAACGGCCGCTTAAGCAGCCCTATCCGTCTTGCTTTACCGCCCAACCCCCGTCAAACGGATACGCTGGTTTCGGTTTGGTGATAGACAACGAAAATCAGCCGTAAAGAACAAAAAGGCCGTCTGAAAACGGAGAACCCCGCTTTCAGACGGCCTTTCCATCATTCAACCCTGCCTTATTCGGGACGCATTTGCGGGAACAAAATCACGTCGCGGATGGTTTGCGAATCGGTCAGCAGCATCACCAGGCGGTCGATGCCGATGCCGCAACCGCCTGTCGGCGGCAGACCGAATTCCATGGCACGGATGTAGTCGGCATCGTAGTGCATGGCTTCGTCGTCGCCCGCATCTTTTTGCGCCACTTGCGCTTTGAAGCGTTCGGCTTGGTCTTCGGGGTCGTTCAACTCGGAATAGCCGTTTGCCAGTTCGCGGCCGACAACGAACAATTCGAAACGCTCGGTCAGACCTTGTTTCGTATCCGAAGCGCGTGCCAACGGGGAAACTTCGACCGGGTAATCGACGATGAAGGTCGGGTTCCACAGTTTGCCCTCGGCACAACCTTCAAACAGGGCAAGTTGCAGGCTGCCGATGCCGGGGGACGGCGGCAGGCTTTCGCCGTGTTTGACGATTTCTTTTTTCAGCCATTCTTCATCGTTTAACTGCTCGTCGGTGTAGTGCGGATTGTATTTTTTGATGGCTTCGAGAATGGTCAGGCGTTCGAACGGGCTTTCCAAATCGACTTCTTTGCCGTTGTAGCTGATTTTCGCCGTGCCGTTGACCGTGCGCGATGCGTTGCGGATGATGTCTTCCGCCATCTGCATCATGCGTTCGTAGTCGGAGAAGGCTTCGTAGAATTCAATCATGGTGAATTCAGGGTTGTGGCGCACGGACATACCTTCGTTGCGGAAGCTGCGGTTGATTTCAAACACGCGCTCCAAACCGCCGACCACCAGGCGTTTCAGATACAGCTCGGGGGCGATGCGCAGGTAGAGCGGAATGTCCAAGGCGTTGTGGTGGGTCACGAACGGTTTTGCCGTCGCGCCGCCGGGAATCGGGTGCATCATCGGGGTTTCGACTTCGAGATAATGCTCGTTCACCATGAAATTGCGCACGGATTGGATGATTTTGCTGCGTTTGATGAAGGTATTGCGCGATTCTTCGTTGGCAATCAAATCAACGTAGCGTTGGCGGTATTTGGTTTCCTGATCGCTCAAGCCTTTGTGTTTGTCGGGCAGCGGGCGCAGGGATTTGGACAGCAGGCGGATGTCGGACACGCGCACGGTCAATTCGCCGTGGTTGGTTTTGAACAAAGTACCTTCCGCGCCGACGATGTCGCCCAAGTCCCAATGGTTGAAATCGTCCAAAACTTCCTGACTCACGCCTTTGTTGTTCAGATAAAGCTGGATTTGACCGGTCACGTCTTGGATGGTGGCGAAGCTCGCCTTGCCCATTTGGCGTTTGAGCATCATGCGGCCGGCAATTTTGACGGGAACGGCTTGCGGGTCGAGTTCTTCTTTACTGATTTCGCCGTATTTTGCCTGCAAATCGGCGGCAAAGCTGTCGCGTTTGAAGTCGTTGGGGTAGGCGTTGCGCGTTTGGCGGATGTTGTGCAGTTTTTCGCGGCGCAGGGCGATGATTTGGTTTTCGTCCAACTGCGGCTCGGTTTGCGGATTGTTTTGTTCGCTCATTTGGTTTCCCTGATAAAAAACAGGCAGTTGAATCTGCCCGATAGGAATGGTGTAAACGGCGGATTCTACGCTGTTTCGGCTGTTTGTGAAAGCAAAGGCCGTCTGAAAAGGGGCGGGGTGGTTTTCAGACGGCCTTTTGCGGTGCGGCCAGTCGGGTTTTCAGCGTATATCCGCCCAAGTCAGCCCGAAGCGTTGCAGGTATTTGCGCAGCCTGTCGCTGTCATTGGCGGTGGCGCGCTCCAGCCGCGATACGTTAAACAGGGCGCGCCCCGCGGCGGCCATATTGGGGTGGCGGCGGCATTCGGCGATGACGTGTTGCAGTTGGACGCGGTCGAACAGGTCGAGGGTTTCGGCATTGATTTTGGCGGGGAGGCCGTCTGAAAGCCGGTTTGCAAAAGGGTTGGCCGCATCGTCCGCATCCGTTTCGTCCGCCCACAGCCATTTCAGACGGCCTATTTCGGCCTCAACCAATTCGGTCTGTATCCTGCCCTGCGGGGCAAGTGTCGCAAGGCGCATGATGCTGGCGGCAAGGTCGCGGAAATTGCCGCGCCATCGGGCTTCGCTTGAATGGGCGAAGGCAAGGTAGGCAGACAGGGCTTCTTTATTGAAACGGGTGGCACGGCCGAGTTCCTGCGAAGCGAGTGCGAGCTGGTGTTCGATGTTCGGCTCGATGTCTTCGCGGCGGTCGGCAAGTGCGGGCAGCGGATAATTCCAGATATTGATACGGGCGAACAAGTCTTCGCGGAAGCGTCCGGCGCGGATTTCCCGCCGCAGGTCGCGGTTGGTACCGGCAATCAGCTGGAAACTGCTTTGCACTTCCTTGTCACTGCCGACGGGATAAAAATGTTTTTCTTCAATGGCTTTGAGTAACATGGCCTGTTCGTCCAAGCCCAATTCGCCGATTTCGTCCAAAAACAACACGCCGCCGTCGGCGGTTTTCAAATAGCCTTCGCGCTTTTCCGCCGCGCCGGTAAACGCGCCTTTTTTGTGGCCGAACAAGGCGGAAGCCGCGCCGTCGCCGCGCAAGGTGGCGCAGTTCACATCGACAAACTCGCCTTTAATCAGATGGCGCGCCTTTTTCAATTCAAAAATCCTGCGTGCCAGCATCGATTTGCCCGCGCCGGTAGGGCCGGAGAGCAGAATCGGCGACGGGGAATGCAGCGCGACTTGTTCGATTTCGGCAATCATGCGGTTGAAGGCGGCGTTTTGGGTGGAGATGCCGCTTTTCAGATAGCGCACCGCGTCATCGCGCACGGCGGCAAGGCGTTCGGCCAGCACGTCGTAACGCGCCAAATCCAAATCGATGATTTCATAACCGCCGACATCGCCTTTCCCCATACTGCGCCTTTGATTTTTCGGCGGCGCAGTCTGCAACAGCACACCTGGGATTTGACGCGATTCCACCAATAAAAACAGGCAGATTTGTGCAACGTGCGTACCCGTGGTGATGTGGGTGAGATAGGTTTCTTCTTCAGTATCAAATGTATAGCCCGCCGCCCAATCGTGCAGCTTGGTGTAAACCTCAGAAAAATCCCACGGGTTTTCCAGCTCCATGGGCACGAGATTGACGGCGGTGTGCGGAGACACCTGCTGAATATCGGCTTTTACATGATCCGCCAGATCGCGGTATTTCTCTGCATAAAACAGCTCCATGCGGTCAAGATGGAAATCATGACGCTGATTCATGGCGACATTCGGCCGCCACTTCTGCCAACGCCCTTGACCGAAACCGCTGTCCAATACCGTACCGAGAAAGCTGATAGCGACATTTTTTCTACTATTCATTTTTCTATTTTTCTATCTTTTAAGATATTTTTTAGCATTCTACCCCTTCCGCAGCAAAAGGCTACCTGAAAATATCTTCTTTTTATTTTCAATCAATTAAAAATAATTTTTGCCATTTCCCTCATTCTTGGCACAGCTATTGCAATATGGTTTTCAGGCACCGGCAAATGCCGGAGGAATTACAGCCTACGAAGCTCGAGGTCGCGGGTTCGAATCCCGCCTCTGCCGCCAACGATGGCAGAGTAGCTCAGGGGATAGAGCGCGTAACAATTTCTCCACCTCTAGTTGCCAAAGTGCCCTCTACGGGCGGATGCCGGCAGGATTACATTGTTTGGAAACCGCGGGTTCGATTCCCGCCGCCGGAAACGGCGAAATCCTGCCAATCTAGCCGCCCACCTTTTTTCGCGGCATGGAAAAACAAATGCCTTGGAAACTACATTGGTCGCAGGTTCGAGTCCTGCCCCGCTTTCGGCGGGTAGCTCAGTCTGGTAGAGCGGTTAAACGTTTCCCAAAAACTCGTTGTTTGCCGTGCCGCCCCTTTAAATATTTTCAGGTAGCCTGAAACAGGATGTTTGTTATGAACACTTGGCAAATCATCGGCGTCATCGTTTTTTCGACCATGATTTATCTGTCCTTCCAAAACAGCCGCAGCCGCAAACGCGAGCAGGCTTGGCGGAAACAGACTTTTCCCGAAGCGGAATGCAGTTTGATAAAGGAAGGCTGCCGTTACGACATCGCACTTTCAGACGGCCGCACCTTCCGCCAAGTCGAGATTCTCGGAACGGCGCAGGGCAAAGAGGCAGAGTTTGTGTTCGGCTATGGAAGCATGCTTGTACTGCGTCTTTCAGACGACCGCAAAGCCTATGTGCGGCAGGCATGTATCCGCTGCATGATTGAAAGCGAAAGGCCGTCTGAAAGCACAGCTTCAATGAAGTTAAAACCAATATTTACAAGTTTTACGGGCGGATGCCGGCAGGATTACATTCAATGAACAATCGTCGTACTAATAATACGAAGCAGGAATCCTACCACAGCCTAGCCGCCCACCCTTTTTCCGGTACGGCAGACAGATGCCGGAGGAATTACATTCCACGTCCGAAGGTCGCGGGTTCGAGTCCCGCCCTGCCGCCAACAAACTTCTATGGCAGGATAGCTCAGGGGTAGAGCATCGGAAGAGAATTTCTCCAACACCTAGCTGCCTGCCGTACCCCCTTTTTACGGCGGCAGGCGGATGCCTGAAGGGATTACATTAACCTTCCACGTTAAAAAAACCGTATCCCTTCAAATACTAGCCGCCGCGCCGCCACCCATTCGAGGCCGTCTGAACAGTTCTTCAGGCTACCTGAAACCAACAACAAGAAAGGAAATGAAAAATGGCTAACACCACCTTGTTCCAATCCGTTAAAACCCGTTTGACCGCCGCCAACACCCGCAACGAAGCAGGCGGCATCGCCTACACGCTGACACCCAAACAACAGCTCGCCCAGCTTGCCGCCACCGGCTGCCTGAACAGCACTTACTACGCCGATGCGCAAGACCAGCTTGAGCAAGTATTGGAATTGGCAAAAAATCTGGATGCCGAGTTTATCGCCAAAACCGCCGTGTACGCCCGTCAAAAAGGTTTCATGAAAGACATGCCCGCGCTGTTGCTTGCCGTGTTGGCGCAAAAAGACGTGAACATGCTTGCCCGCGTGTTCGACCAAGTGGCGGACAACGGTAAAATGTTGCGCAACTTCGCGCAAATCATCCGCAGCGGCGCAGTCGGCAGAAAATCTTTCGGCAACCGTCCGAAAAAACTGATGCAGACTTGGCTTTTGACCGCCACCGAAAAACAACTGTTGAACGCCGCTATCGGCAATGCTCCGTCGCTGGCGGATGTGGTCAAAATGGTGCATCCCAAACCGCGTGAAGCATGGCGTGCCGCCTGGTTTGCGTGGCTTATCGGCAAACCGTACGACCGCGAAGCATTGCCGCCCATCACCCGCGCCTTTGAAGACTACAAACAAAGCCGCCAAGGCGCATTGCCCGACGTTCCTTTCCAAATGCTCACTGCCTTGGAATTGAATAGCGGCGACTGGGCGCAAATCGCCCGCAACGGCTCATGGCAGCAGGTTCGCCAAAACCTGAACACTTTCCTGCGCCACGATGTGTTTGCGAAAAGCAAAAACATCAAAATGGTGGCAGAAAAACTGCGCGACCAAACCGCCATTGCCCGCGCCCGCGTCCTGCCTTACCAATTGCTGACCGCGTATCAGGCAACATCCGAAAAGATGCCGTCTGAAATCCGCGACGCGCTGCAAGACGCAATGGAAACCGCCGTACAAAACGTACCGGCCATCCGAGGCAAAGTCGTGGTTTGTCCGGACGTTTCCGGCTCCATGCACAGCCCGGCCACCGGCTATCGCGGCAGCGCGACCAGCAAAACCCGCTGTATCGACATCGCCGCGCTCGTGTCCGCCGCCATGTTGCGCACCAACCCGCAAGCCCGCGTGATACCGTTTGAACAAATCACGGTAAACGTGCCGCTCAACCCGCGCGACAGCATCATGACCAACGCCCAAAAACTCGCCAATATCGGCGGCGGCGGAACGGCATGCAGCGCACCACTCGCCATGCTGAACCGCGAAAAAGCCGATGTGGATTTGGTCGTCATCGTGTCCGACAACGAAAGCTGGGCAGACCGCGGACAATGGGGCGGCAAAACCGGCCTGATGAAGGAATGGGACATCCTGAAACAACGCTGCCCCGAAGCCAAACTCGTCTGCCTGGACATCCAGCCCTACACCACCGCACAGGCGCAAAACCGCCGCGACATCTTGAACATCGGCGGCTTCTCCGACCAAGTGTTCACGCTCATCGGCTCGTTCGCCGAGCAAGGTATGGGCACGGATTTCTGGGTGGAAGAGATTGAGAAAACCGAGCTGGCGGCGGTGAACTGAAGCTAAAGGCCGTCTGAAAATAGGGTAGGAATATTTTTCAGACGGCCTATTTATTCAGGGCAAGCTGAGAAAAAGAATTAAGGAAACAAAATGCAAAAATTCATCTTAATCCGCGGTCATCAAGGTTCGGGAAAATCGACTTTCGCCGAACAAAAAGCCGCCGAATTTAAAGTGCAGTATCCGGATGCGGAAATCGTCCGTATTGAAAACGACTTGCTCATGACTGACGAAAACGGCGTGTACTGCTGGTCGGGCGAGGCGTTGGATAAGGCGCAGAAACGCGGTAATGCCTTGATGACCGAAACCTTAAAAATCGGACGACAAAATCCGAACCGCAACATTTTGATCATCCATTCCAACACCAACCAAAAGGCTTCGCGTTGCCGCCATTTGTTGGATCTGGCGAAAAAAAGCGGTTTTGAAACAGAAATCTACCGTATGCACAATTTCTATCCCAACCTGCACGGCGTGAAAGAGCATGACGTATTGGCGGCGTATATCAAGCTGAACCAAAACCGTGTGGCAAACGAAATCCACGTCGAAGCCATGCAGCCCGCCAACGCGGAACAGTTGGAAAAAATCAAGCAAATGCAGGCTTTCGAGCGGCAACCCTTGTCGTTTGATGAAGCACAGCAAACCTTCGTCACCGAAAATTATCTGCAACACGGCGGCCGCAACTTTACCGCCAAAATATCCAAGCGTTACCCCGAATTGCGCGTGTTGAAATACGCCCGCAGCGTGTTCTACGACAACCGCTTCGACGACGCACTGCTGGAAATGCGCGGCTTGATTATTGACACGCACAACCGCATCATCGTGCGCCCGTTTAAAAAAGTGTTCAATTATTCGGAACGTATTGCCAAAGGCAGCCGTTATCCGATTCGAATCGGCGGCGAAAGATTGGTGGATGCGGTGGTAAAAGTAAACGGCTTCCTCGGCTGCTGCACTTTCGTCTCGCTTTCAGACGACCACCCGTCCAAAGGCGCGGCGTTTGACGGCAAAGTGCTGTATTCGACCACCGGTTCGCTCGACAGCGCGTTTGCAGACATGACCGCCGCACACTGCACGCAATACGAAACCCTGTTCCGCGCTTATCCGAACCACACTTTTTTGTTTGAAATCACAGACGCGAAAGACGTACACATCATCCGTGAAGAATTGGGCGAAACCTTAATCGGCTGCATCGACGTGGCAACAGGCCGTCAGTTTAGCGAAGCCGAATTGGACGAAATCGGCAAACAATACGGTATCCGCCGCCCCGAAACGCTGAAAAACATTACGTTCTGTGAGCTGAAAGGTCGTCTGAAAAACGTGGAACACGAAGGCTTTATGGTATTTGATGCGCAAAATGGCGAAATGCTGTTCAAACTCAAATCGCCGTATTACCTGATTTCCAAGTTTCTGGGACGAAGCAACGAAGGCAACATCGGACGCAAGCTCGACAAACGCCACGTCGATGAAGAGTTTTATCCGCTTATCGACCACATCCACGACCATCGCGAAGCGTTCAACGCTATGCCTGAACTGGATAAGATTGCGTTCATCCAAGCATTCTTGCGGCAACTGTAAGGCCGTCTGAAAAACGCCAGACGCTTGTGATAAGATGACGGCGGCGGATATTATGGCAAAAACGGCAAATAAGCGTTTAAATATTTTCAGACGGCCTTGGCAGTAAAATGCAACAAGGCCGTCGGTTTAAAATAACAAAAAACAAACACTCACGCGCCGCACTCGAATGCCTCGATTTCGCCAACCTTAGGCGCATAACCGCTGCTTGTGTCGTGGCGCAAATCCAACCAAATATCCACCAACGCCCAAGCGGCAGGCGCGGCAATCACGTTCTGCCCCATGCACAACACCTGCGCATCATAGTTCTCAACCGAACCGCGAAGGGTGAGCAAATCATGCGCCGTCGCCGCCCGTATGCCGCGTACCTTGTTGGCGGCAATCGCCGTACCCACGCCCGTACCGCAAATCAACAGCGCGCGGTCGGCACGTCCCGCCGCCACTTCCTGCGCCGCCGCAAACGAAAGCTGCGGATACGTTCCGTCCGGCGAAGATAAATCAACCAAACCGCTAACGCGCGGGTCGTTTTGCAAATGCGCTTTGAGCGCGTCTTTTAATAGTGCGCCGTTGGCCGGCGCGGCAATAACCAAACGCATACATACTCCTTAACCACATAATAAACAAACCCAGCATACGCCCGCTTGCAATACGCTTCAAGCCCAATGACAACACTACCGCACCATAAACCGCATCGAAAAATCACAGGAAACGCAACATGAGCAAAATCTTTTTCACATCCGACCTACATTTTTCGCACAAAAACATCGCCAAATTCTGCCCGCAGTTCCGTCCGTTCGACAACATCGCCGACATGGACGAATACCTGATCGAAACATGGAACAACACCGTTTCCCCCGATGATGACATATACAACTTGGGCGATTTATCTTTCGCCCACGACATCAAAAAAATTGCAGCCGTCCTATCGCGCCTCAACGGCAAACACCACCTGATTTACGGCAACCACGACGACATCATCCGCCGCCACAACAAATACCTGTTTGAAACCGTCAAACACGACGGCCATCCGCTGCTGTCATCCGCCCGCACCTACCTGAAACTGAAATTGGACGAGATAGACAACACACTGATTCTGTTCCACTACCCGATTAACGAATGGGACGGCTGCCACAGAGGCTGGTATCACCTGTACGGCCATTTGCACGACCGTCTGGCCAAAATCCCGGGCCGCGCCTTAAACGTCGGCTTCGACCTGCACGGCCGCTTCCTCACCCCGCAAGACATCGACGGCTTCCTCAGCCCGCTGCCAAAAATCTCATATTTCGGGGAAAACCCAACCGTTCCGTCCCAAATAGAAACGGCCAAGGATTTCGTGGCGCATCGGCTGCAGGCAATCAACAATTTGTAAAGCACGAAACCGCAGCGAAATAACCGGAATTTACGGAGCTATATATTCGAATACGAATACCCAGCCTCCGCCCAATAACAAAAAGGCCGTCTGAAATATATTTTTCAGACGGCCTTTCATCAAAAACACCCTCAAACCGCCGACAAACGCCGCCAAACAGCCCCGCCCGTTTTATTCCGCTATATAATCCGTCCTTTTTCCGCCGTCCGAAACCGCCCCATGTCCGCCAAAATCCAAGTCCGTCCCGTGAATCCCCAAACCTGCCAAACCCTGATTGCCGCCGGTGCCGACCCGCTGATCGCCCGCCTGTGCGCCGCCCGCGACGTAGCCGGGCCGAACGAGTTGCTGGACAAGCTTTCCGCCCTGCTGCCTTATACGCTGCTGAAAAACTGCGAAACCGCAGCCGTCCGATTGGCCGACGCAATCGAAAAACAGGAAAACATCCTGATTGTTGCCGACTACGACGCCGACGGCGCAACTGCCTGCGCCGTCGGCATCAAAGGCTTGCAGGCCATGGGGGCGCGGGCGGATTTTATGGTGCCGAACCGCTTTGAAAACGGCTACGGGCTGACACCCGAAATTGCCGAAGCCGCGGCGGCGGCCGGCGCGCACCTGCTGCTGACGGTGGACAACGGCATCGCCAGCATGGCGGGCGTGGCGCGGGCTGCGGCGTTGGGCTTGGAAGTCATCGTTACCGACCACCACCTGCCCGCCGAAGAAACGCCCGACTGCATCATCGTCAATCCCAACCAACAAGGCTGCGGTTTCCCGAGCAAAAACCTGGCGGGCGTGGGCGTGATTTTTTACGTCCTCACCGCCTTGCGCGCCGAAATGCGCCGACGCGGCCGTTTTTCAGACGGCCTCACCGAACCGAACCTTGCCGACCTGCTGGATTTGGTGGCTTTAGGCACGGTGGCCGACGTGGTGCCGCTCGACCACAACAACAGAATCTTGGTATCGCAGGGACTGAAACGGATGAGGGCGGGCAAGATGCGCCCGGGCATCCGCGCCCTGTTTGACGCGGCACGGCGCGACTGGCGCAAGGCCCAGCCTTTCGACATGGGTTTTGCGCTGGGCCCGCGCATCAATGCCGCCGGACGGCTGGACGATATGTCCGTCGGCATCGCCTGCCTTTTGGCCGACAACGACGCGGCGGCACAAACGCTGGCGGCACAGTTGAACGACCTCAACATCGAACGGCGCGAAATCGAACAATCCATGCTCAACGACGCGCTGGCGGGCTTCCCCGAAACACTGCCGTTCGGGCAGACCACGCTGACGGTTTACCGCGACGACTTCCACCAAGGCGTAGTCGGCATCGTGGCAGGCCGTCTGAAAGACCGTTTCCACCGCCCAACCATCGTCTTCGCCCCGGCGGACAACGGCGAAGTGCGCGGTTCGGGACGCTCCATCCCCAAGCTGCACCTGCGCGACGCGCTGGATTTGGTGGCCAAACGCCATCCCGACCTGATTTTGAAATTCGGCGGACACGCGATGGCGGCCGGCCTGACCATACACGGAAACGACGTCGCCCGCTTTCAGACGGCCTTCGAAGAAACCGTGCGCGGCCTGCTGGATGAAGACGACCTGACCCAAACCTACCTTACCGACGGCAGCCTTCCCGCCGGCGACATCACGTTAGAACGCGCGCAACACCTGTCCGCGCACGTCTGGGGGCAGGGATTCGCCCCGCCGAGCTTTACCGACGAATTCAGCGTCGTCCGCCAACAAAGCATGGGCGCGGAAGGCAAACACAAAAAAGCCCTGCTGAAAAAAGACGGCTACGAATTTGAAGCCATGTTCTGGCGGTGCGGCGAAAACATCCCCGAACGCATCCGCACCGTCTACCGCCCCGTGGCCAACGAATGGCGCGATAATATCGAACTGCAACTTTATATCGATTATTGGGAAGCGGCCTGATTCCGGCATAAAGGCCGTCTGAAAATCTCAAACCGCGCCACGGCAAAACAAAAATACAAACACACAAACTACGAAGGAACCCTCGGATGAAACCCCTGCTTTTCTGCCTGCTCACGGCAGCCATCGGCAACTGCCTCTACCACCTCGGCCTGAAATCCGCCGACATTCAGGGTAACCCGATGCGAGCATTGAGCCTGTATTACGCCTTCGCCTTCATCCTTTCCCTGGCAGCCGCGCCGTTTTTCGGCCCGCTGAAACTTTCAGACGGCCTCTCTTCCGCCGTTACCGATTGGCGCATTTGGTTGGTTGCCGCAGGCATGGTATTAATCGAACTCGGCTTTTTCTTGGCCTACCGCAGCGGCGGCTCGCCGCAATGGTCGGGCGTGGCAGTAAACGGTACCGCCGCCTTGTTGTTGGTACCGCTGGGCATCCTGCTGTTTCACGAACAATTTTCCGTGCAAAAAGTGCTGGGCATCGTACTCACACTATCGGGCATCTATTTTTTGGCCTCCAAATAAAATCGCTTGATATCAATATGCTACCGTAATCCACTAAATTTTATTGCACAAATTATATGCAGGCTATATGATGACCGACCACCCGCACCCACCATCAAAGACACACCGCTCTTCGGAGAAACCATCATGAAACTGCCCGTATTGTTCATCGGCCACGGCAGCCCGCTCAATGCCATACGCGACTCCGCCTACACCGAAGAATGGCAAAACTACGGCGACGAACTGCTCGACGAATACGACGGCGAAATCGAAAGCATCCTCTGCATCTCCTCCCAATGGCAGACCGAAGGCACGCGCGTCACATCTGCCGGACAACCGTCTACCCTGCACGATTTCGACGACTTCCCCGACGAACTCTACCGAATCAATTATCCCGCCGAAGGCAACCCCGAACTGGCCGCCCGCATCGTCGCCCTGTTGGGGGAAGAGCAAGCCGCCGCCGACCCGCAACGCGGCCTGGATTACAGCGCGTGGGCAGTATTGAAACGCCTCGTCCCCGCCGCCGACATCCCCGTCGTGCAAATGAGCCTCGACCGCCGCCTGAATGCCCAAGGCCACTTCGACCTGGCGGCCAAACTCGCCCCGCTGCGCAAAGAAGGCGTGCTGATTGTCGCCGCCGGCAACATCGTCTCCAATCTGCCGCTGCAAGACTGGCAACATCCCGACCGCGCGGGCAATGCCTACCCGTGGGCGGATTTGGCGCACGAACTGGTCAACAAATGGATAACCGGCCGCCGCTACGACCGCCTGCTGGACGAAGCCCAATATCCCGTCGCCATCCGTCAGGCATTCCACAACCGGCAGAATTTCTACCCACTGCTCTACGCCCTGGCATTACGTGGCGAAAAAGAACCGCTCGAATTTTTCAACGACGAAATCATCGGCAAATCCGTCAGCATGACTTCGCTGGTTATCGGCTTCGTCTGATTCCCGGAAGCTCGGCCCTCCTTTACAGTTATCGGCCGAATCATTATCATCCGGCCGATAAAAACAACAGGAAACGTCTGCCATGCCTGCCCGAAAACTCCTCTCCGGCCTCCTTGCCGCCGTCCTTTTTGCCGCGCTTCCGGCTGCTGCCAAAGACATCGTTTGGAAACAGCAGACCATCACCATCGCAAAAAATCCAAGCCGCATCGCCGTTTACGATCCTGCCGCGCTCGACATTCTCGAAAGCCTGGGCGTACAAACCGCCGCATACAACGACGGCGGGCAACCCGATCCTGCCAAACTCGCCGCCGAACCGCCCGAATTGATTATCCTCGGCGGCGCAACGGCAGGCCGTCTGAAAGATACCGCCGCCATCGCCCCCTCCCTCGACCTCACACCCGATACCGACAGCTACCTTACCGACCTTGCCGCCCGCACCATGCTGCTGGCCGACATATTCGGCAAAAACAAAGCCGCCGAACAAAAATTGAAAGCCGTATCCAACAAACGAGCCATCTTAAAACAGCGCACCGAAGGCAAAACCGCCGTCTTCCTGCTGATGGAAAACGGCGGCTTCATCCCCCAATCCGAAGACGACCGCTTCGGCTTCTTCTACACCCTCTCCGGCCTGTACACGCCCGACAATGCGGACTTGACGCATCATTCCGAAGACCGACCACCCGCGCCGCTGCCGGAAAAAGCTTCCTCGCGCCAGAAAAAGGCCGCACGGGAAGCCGAAGAAAAACGGCTGGCCGAACAAAATGCGCGGTTGGAAAAACTGCTGGCCGCCCGTCCCGACTACATCGCCATACTCAACCCGCATGCCGATGCATCCGCCACCCGCGCCGAACTGCAAAAACACCCCGTACTCGGCCGGTATTCCGCCCAAACCATTCTCCTCGATGCCGGCTCTTGGTACCGCATCGGTGCGGGGCTGGACAACACCGTCCGTATGTTGGACGAACTGATGCGGGCAACCGACTGAAACACCGAGGCCGTCTGAAAAACCGTCAGGTTTCGCGGGAAAGCCGATTTTTCGCACCGGCGGCCTGATAGACAGCCTCTCAGGTGGAAGACGGTTTCTTACGAACCCCTTTCGACCCCGTTGACCCACACGACACGCCCTGCCGCACCCGAACCGAATATGCCCGGCCGAACCGGTGCGGAAACGGCAAACGTGCGTGCGCTCTATTCTTCCGACCCGTTTTTTTACAGCATAAAGCCTGCGGCAGGGCAGGCAACACCTCAACCGGACATGCAAAAAGGCCGTCTGAAAACATCAGCTTCTATGAAGTAAATGTTTTCAGACGGCCTTTATTCAAAAATATCCGTTATCCGGCCATTGCGGCGAACACCGCTTCCGCCGCCGCCACGGTTTCGTCTATCAGCTCGGGCGTGTGCGCGGCGGAGACGAAGCCCGCTTCGTAGGCCGACGGGCCGAAGGCGACGCCGCGTTCCAACATGCCGTGGAAGAAATGTTTGAAACCGTCGGTATTCGAACGCGCCATGTCGGCATAATTTTGCGGCACATGGTCGGCGAAATACAGGCCGAACATGCCGCCCACGCTGTCGACGGTAAACGCCACGCCTGCTTTGGCGGCGGCCATCTGAAAGCCTTTAACCAACTGTTCGGTGCGCGCGGTCAGGTTTTCGTAGAAGCCTTCGCGCCGGATGATTTCCAGTGTTTTCAGCCCGGCCGCCACGGCCACGGGGTTGCCCGACAAAGTACCCGCCTGATACACGCCGCCCAGCGGGGAGATGCAGGCCATGATGTCTTTGCGCCCGCCGAACGCCGCCAGCGGCATACCGCCGCCGATGACTTTGCCCATCGTGGTCAGGTCGGGCGTGATGCCATGCAGCGACTGCGCGCCGCCGAGCGCAACGCGGAAGCCGGTCATCACTTCGTCGTAAATCAACACCGCACCGTGTTTGGCGGTGAGGGAGCGCAGGGCGCGGACGAAGTTTTCAGACGGCCTGACCAGATTCATATTGCCCGCGAAGGGTTCGAGAATGACGCAGGCGATTTCGCCGCCGATTTTTTCAAACGTTTCTTCCAGTTGGGCGGTATTGTTGTATTCGAGCACCAGCGTGTGCTTGGTGAAATCGGCCGGCACGCCGGCGGAAGAAGGGTTGCCGAAGGTGAGCAGGCCGCTGCCGGCTTTGACCAGCAAGCTGTCGGAATGGCCGTGGTAGCAGCCTTCGAACTTGATGATTTTGTCGCGGCCGGTAAAGCCGCGCGCGAGGCGGATGGCCGACATGGTGGCTTCGGTGCCGGAGCTGACCAGCCGCAGTTGTTCGACGCTGGGCACGAGTTCGGCGATTTTTTCGGCGATGACGATTTCGCCTTCGGTGGGCGCGCCGAACGACAATCCGCCCAAAGCCGCTTCGCGCACAGCCTCGATGACTTCGGGATGCGCGTGCCCCACAATCGCAGGCCCCCACGAGCCGACGTAATCGGTGTAGCGCGTGCCGTTTTCGTCCCAAACATACGCGCCTTCGGCTTTTTTGATGAAACGCGGCACGCCGCCGACGCTGCCGAATGCGCGGACGGGGGAATTCACGCCACCGGGGATGATGGCTTTGGCGCGGTTGAACAGGGTTTCGTTGCGGTCGGTCATAATTATTCCTTTCGAGGCCGTCTGAAAATGCGGCCGGATAAATTTGCATCAGACGGTATGATACCGTAAATCGGACCTAGCCATTCCGTTAATCCGTATCGATATCGGCTTGACCATATTTTATATAAATTTGATAATATTTATCGTTTGTTAGATAATCTTACCGTTTCTTCGGGGTCTCCCCGCCTGCAAACATTCATTGATTTTTATATTTTCCCCACATAATGAGGTTCCATATGAAAAAACGTAATGCCGTCATTCTCGGCGCGGCTTTAGGTATTTCTGCTTCTTTCTGTACCTATGCCGCCGATTTCGGCCATGAACAAACCTTGACCATCAACGGCAAGCCGGCCTATTTGGCCGAAACATCCGCCCGTGTCCTGGCCAATCAAAATGCAAGTGCGCCCGAATTGGTGGATGATATTACCGACGGTTTTGGCGCGAAAAAAATACCCGGCTACAAACTGATGGTAATGGGTCGTACCTATTCTATGGCCGCCGAAACCAAACCGCCGAAACCGGGTCAAACCCAATGGCGGGAAAATGCCTATGTCCACAGGGGTATTAAATTGTATCTCGGCATTCCGGTTACCGGCGGCAAAATGGATTTGGCCAATGCGAAGCTGATCAATATCGGCGTGGTGGATGATGACGGCGGCTCCGCCCCCCACGTTCCCGAAGAAAAAATCCGGCCGGTAGGCAAACAGTTGATGGAAAAAGATGCAAAGATTGAAAAAACCAAACTGCACATCAGTGCATTGGATTTGCCGGACATGGGCAAAGGAGAAACCAGCGGCGGCGGCGTGCGCTTGGAAGCGGAAGCCGTTATCGACGGCAAACCCGTCCACACCAAAATCAACAGCACATTTGCCCGCTTTTATACAGGCAAACCGGCCAGTGCCGGAGCCTTCAAGGCTGATGCGCATTTGATGAAATAAGCGAAGACGAAAAAATCAGGAGCTGCCCGCATTTTAAAAAGGCAGTTCCTTTATGATGCTTCCGGACAGGAGGCCGTCTGAAAAACTGTATGCTACCAACGCACCATCAGCGCGCGGTGATCCGAATGCCGCCAAGGCAAAGGTTCTACACGCACCGGCCGTTTTGCCAAAACATGATCGAGGTTTAGCCCGAACGGCAGCCAGGTTGGCGTCCAAAACCGTGTCTGCGCCCGTATGCCCGCCGTTTTGGTAAAACTGCGGAACAGTGGCGAAAACGGGCTGCTGTTCAGATCGCCAACCACCAGCACATTTTCTTCCTTCCCGATGAATACGGCCGTCTGCGCCAAATATTCCCGTCGTTCCACCGCCAGTACGGCACTGACGGGCGGCGGCGGATGAAGGGCAAATACGGCAGTATTGCCTGCTACCGCACGAATATACGGATAATCGCCGACAAACCTTACCTCACAGCCGGCCAGGGGCTTCCTGCTCCACACTGCCAGGGCAAACGGACTGTCCGACTCCCATTCGCAACCGTAGGGATAACTGCGGCGCAAAGCCTGCCATCCGCTGTCGGCCAAATCGATTTCCGCCAAAGCCAGCACTTCCGGCGCGGCAACCAAAATCTTTGCCGATTCTTCGGCCGCCTTGGGATTATCGAGATTCACGTTGTACCACAACAGGCTGTGATGTGTTTCAGACGGCCTCTCCCCTTCGAAAGGCTGTGCCAGCCACAGCAACAGCACAGATGCCGCACCCAGCCATAGCCAACGTTTCCAACCACTGTCCAAACAAACTGCCAACACGAAAACGGCGGCATAATAAGGCACAAAATGGCTGAACAACTCAGCCTGCCAATACGATGCGCCGATATTGCCCGCCAATACCGCAATCATCGATAAAACCGCCAATATCCGCACCCTTTGAACGGCAAACTGCCGCCAACTGAATTTTTTATCCATATTTTTCCAAACTGCAATCATATAATCATGTAACTATTGGCTTGCCTATTGTAAACTTCCACCTTAAACCGTATCGGAGCATATGGTATTGCTGCCGACCGCATCCATTTTTTACTCACCCATTTTATTTTACGGGAAATTCTATCATGAAAAACAACCGCCTTGCCTGCGCCGTTTTAGCCGCTTTGCTGTCTATCCAAACCCTGCCGGCATCTGCCGCCAAACCTGATACCGCTTCAGCTGTAGGAACACCCTCACAGAACAATCCTGCTCCTGCAGATGCCGGACTTCCCGCCGACCTCGCCGAACAAATGGTTGTCGGCCCGGCAGTTATCGATTTGGGCAACCAGGCAAAACTGAAACTACCCGCTAAAATGGTCTTTATCAAAAAAGAAGCCGCCAACACCATGATGGAGGAGGCCGGCAACGGTACAGACCCCAACCGTTACGGGTTGATTCTGCCGGAACAAGAGAATGATGAAAGCGATACTCCCTGGCTGGTGGATCTGACCTTTACCAATTCCGGCTACATCAAAGACGATGATGCCAAGGAATGGGATGTCGAAACCATGCTTGAACAATTGAAAGAAGGCACAACCGAACAAAACAAAGAACGTGCCGCCCGCAACCTGCCCGAATTGGAAACGCGTGGCTGGGTGGAAAAACCGCAATATGATGCCGCCAACCACAGGCTCATTTGGTCGATTGACGTTTACCACAAAAACGAACCTAACCAGAACCCATCCATCAATTACAATACCTTCCAGCTCGGCCGCGAGGGTTATATCGAACTGACCATGGTCAGCGATTTGAAAAGTATAGAGGCATACAAACCCGTAGCACGGGAGTTGTTAGGCAACATCGAATTCAACGAAGGCAAGCGTTACAGCGATTTCAATGCCGCGACTGACAAAGTGGCCGAATATGGATTGGCTGCTTTGGTCGGCGGATTGGCGGCAAAGAAACTGGGATTATTGGCCGTTATCGGCGCATTGCTCGCCAAATTCGGCAAACTGATTTTTGTCGGAGTGGTTGCGGTAGGCGCACTATTTAAAGGTCTATGGCGCAAAAAAGATAAAAATCAAAGCGAAGAATAGTGCTTGCGAAACTAAAAAAGGCCGTCTGAAATTTTTCAGACGGCCTTTCTATTTTACGAACGTATCCGTTTCAACACTTCTTCCTTGCCGATTAGTGCCAACACGGCATCGACGCTGGGTGTTTTCGCCGTGCCGCAGACGGCAAGGCGCAGGGGCATGCCGAGTTTGCCCATTTTGATGCCTTCTTCGTCGCAGAAGGGTTTGAACAGGTCGTGTATGGCTTCGGCGTTCCAGTCTTCCAGCCCTTCGAGGCGTTCGGCGAAACGCAGCATACGGGCGGCGGCTTCGTCGTCCCAGTGTTTCTGCACGTCCGCTTCGGCGGGCGTTTGTTTGACGTAGAAGTAGAGGCACTCGTCGGCGAGCGTGTTCAGGTCTTGGGCGCGGTCTTTGACCAATGCCAACACGTCTTCCAACGCGGGTTTTGCCGTGTCGTAAATGTCGAGCAGGGCGAGGCGGGGTTTGACGAGTTCGGCGAGTTTTTCGTTGGCGGTGATTTTGATGTGTTCGCCGTTGATCCAGTAGAGTTTCTTCAAGTCCATACGGCTTGGAGACGGGGAAACGTCTTTCAAATCAAACCATTCGATGAATTGTTCCATCGTGAAGAACTCGTCGTCGCCGTGCGCCCAGCCCAAACGCGCCAGATAGTTGAGCATGGCTTCGGGCAGGATGCCCATCGCGCCGAAATCGGTGATGGCGACGGTATCGCCGCTGCGTTTGGAGATTTTTTTGCCTTGTTCGTTGAGAATCATGGGCAGGTGGCCGTATTCGGGCAGGTTAGCGCCGATGGCTTTTAAGATGTTGATTTGTTTCGGGGTGTTGTTCACATGGTCGTCGCCGCGGATAACGTGGGTAACACCCATGTCGTAGTCGTCCACGACGACGCAGAAGTTGTAAGTCGGCGTACCGTCGGCGCGGGCGATAATCAGGTCGTCGAGTGCTTCGTTGGGAATGGAGATTTCGCCTTTGACCAAGTCCGTCCATTTGGTCACGCCGTCCAAAGGCGTTTTGAAGCGGACGACCGGTTGCACGTCAGCAGGGATTTCGGGCAGGGTTTTGCCTGCTTCGGGACGCCAGCGGCGGTCGTAAGTCGCCGTGCCTTCTTTTTCGGCTTTCTCGCGCATGGCTTCCAGCTCTTCTTTGCTGCAATAGCAGTAGTAGGCGGCGCCTTTTTCCAAGAGTTCGGCGATGACTTCTTTATAGCGGTCGAAACGGCGGGTTTGGTACACAACGTTGTCGGCGTTGTCGTAATCGAGACCGACCCATTTCATGCCGTCGAGGATGACGTTGACGGATTCGGCGGTGGAACGCGCCAAGTCGGTGTCTTCGATACGCAATAGGAACTCGCCTTTGTGATGGCGGGCAAACGCCCATGAAAACAAGGCGGTGCGCACGCCGCCGATGTGCAGGTAGCCGGTGGGGCTGGGGGCGAAACGGGTTTTGATTGTCATGCTGTTTCCAATATTTATGTAAGATATTTAATTTAAAACAGAGGGATACGGTGGCTTTCCAAATCCAACAATGCCTGTTTGCGCGGCAATCCTCCGGCATAGCCGGTCAGCTTGCCATTGCTGCCGATAACACGATGGCAGGGAATAATGATGGAGATTTTGTTTGCACCGTTGGCGGCAGCCACCGCACGAACGGCTTTGGGATTAGCCAAAGCTTCGGCTTGCTGTTTGTAGCTGCACGTATCGCCATAAGGTATGGTTTGCAGGATATGCCAAACCTGCTGTTGAAACGGTGTGCCGATTAAATCGAGCGGTATGTCGAAGTTTTGCCGCCGACCGGCAAAGTATTCAGCCAATTGGCGGCACAGGTTTTCAGTATCGGCGTTCTTTTGTTCAATACATTTCTCCGCATTATGGTGTTTCATAACGGCCTGTAATTCACGCGACAAAGTCTGTTGGTCGGTAAATTCGAGCAGGCACAGCCCTTTTCTGCTGAATACGGCCGTCATTTCACCAAGCGGAGTATCTATTTCGATGCGGTTTAAACTATCAGCGGCGGTTTCAGACGGCCTTTGGATGTGATTATTCATCTTCCGCATTTCCTTGCTCATTGATATCAATCGCACGCGTCTGCCGCCAAGCAGCCAAACAGTTTTCATAATTGGCTTGCGGGATACACACGGTCAGACGACAGTCGAGTTGCAAATCTTGTGCAATAATTTCAGCCTGATGCTGTTTAGCAATCCTCACGGCATCGTTCAAATTTGGATAATTGCAGCGCAAAAATACGATTTTTTCGATGTTTTTTTCGACGACAACAGCGGCTTTCAAGGCTTCGGCTGAAGCTGTTTTGTAAGCATGTATCAAGCCCGGAACACCCAACAGTGTACCGCCGAAATAGCGCACGACAATAATCAATACATCAGTCAGACCGAAAGAATCAATCTGCCCCAATATCGGCCGTCCTGCGCTGCCGGAAGGTTCGCCGTCGTCGTTGGCGCGAAATTGCAGGCCGTCTGTACCAAGGCGGTAGGCATAACACCAATGCCGTGCCTTATGATGTGCCTGTCGCTGATCATCTAGCAGTTTTTTTACATCTTCGGTGGTATGTATCGGGTAGGCGTAGGCAATAAAACGGCTGCCCTTATCTTTAAATTCAGCTTCAGCCGATGCGGACAGGGTACGAAAAGTATCAGCCATATTCAGACGGCCTTCCTGGCAATGAAAACCGTTTTGCACACTGCCGACAACAAGCCTTCCATCTTTTTGAAACGGATATTGAAATTGCACATAAAGCACGTCTTTTTCACACCGTTCCAACCGTAGTTGTGTCTTAACTGCATCGGATTTTATATTTGAGATATGATGAGTTTAAAAGCACAGGCCGTATGAAAGAGGATGCGCTTATGTTTCCGTTCAGACGGCCTGTTTCACGTGAAACGCCTTATTGTTTCAGCGCGGCCGTCAATTGCGGCACGATGTCGAACAAATCGCCCACTATGCCGTAATCTGCCGCATTAAAAATTGCCGCTTCAGGGTCTTTGTTGATAGCGACCACTGTTTTACTGTCCTGCATACCGGCGATGTGCTGAATTGCGCCGGATATGCCGACCGCGATATACAGTTCGGGTGCGACTACTTTGCCGGTTTGTCCGACCTGATAGTCGTTAGGCGCGTATTCGGCATCAACGGCCGCACGGGACGCGCCTATTGCCGCACCCAGAACATCGGCCAACGGGGTCAGCACGGCATCAAAATTTTCTTTGCTGCCCAAACCCTTGCCACCTGACACCACCACACGCGCCTGCGTCAGTTCGGGACGCTCTGATTGCGGCAGCTCGCGGCTGACGAATCGGCTGATATTTTGCGCGGGCGTAGGTGCGGCAGAAACGGTTTCGGCCGAACCGCCGTCTGCGGCGGCATCAAAAGCGGTGGTGCGGAAAGTCAGCACCAATTTCGGCTCTGTACATTTCAATGTAACCAGTGCGTTTCCGGCGTAAATCAGACGCACGAAGGTGTCGCCGTCTATGATTTCAACCACGTCCGATATCTGCGGGTAGTCCAACAGAGCGGCAATGCGCGGCATCAGGTTTTTGCCGAAGGCATCGGCGGCAGCGGCAATGTAGCGGTAATCGGCAGCCAGCGACACCGCCAACGGCGCGAGTTCTTCCGCCAATGCTTCGGCATAATGCGGCGCATCGGCCAGCAATACTTTTTCCACGCCGGCCACTTTCGCCGCCTGTTCCGCCACGGCCGCCGCACCATTTCCCGCCACCAGCAGATGTACGCCACCCAGTTTGGCGGCGGCGGAAACGGCATGGCGGACGGCCGGATTCAAGGTTTGATTATTGTGTTCGGCGATTACTAATACGTTCATCATTTTCTCCTTAAATCGCTTTGGCGGCTTTGAGTTTTTCCACCAGTTCGGCCACGCTGCCGACTTTTTCGCCGGCCTGCCGCACCTTCGGTTCGTCATAGCGCACGGCCTGCATGCGGGGGGCGGTGTTTACGCCCAATTCTTCGGGCGTGGATTTTTCCAACGGTTTTTTCTTGGCCTGTATAATCTGCGGCAGTTTGACGTAACGCGGTTCGTTCAGGCGCAAATCCGCACTGACGACGGCGGGCAGTTTCAGGGCGACGGTTTCCATGCCGCCGTCTATTTCGCGCGTTACCACGGCTTCGCCGCCGTCGATTTTCAATTTTCCGGCAAATGTGCCTTGCGGCGCGTTCAGCAGGGCGGCCAGCATTTGGGCGGTCTGGTTGGCGTCGTCGTCTATCGCCTGTTTACCCAACAGCAGGATTTGCGGCTGTTCTTTTTCGGCCACGGCTTTGAGCAGTTTGGCCACCGCCAGCGGTTCTAAAGCGGCTTCGGTTTCAACATGGACGGCGCGGTCAGCACCCATCGCCAAGGCGGTACGCAGGGTGTCTTCGCATTTTTTGCCACCCAACGACACGGCCACAATTTCGTTTACTTTGCCCGCTTCTTTCAGGCGCACGGCTTCTTCCACCGCGATTTCGTCAAACGGGTTCATCGACATTTTGACGTTGCCGATGTCTACGTCCGAACCGTCGGCCTTCACCCGCACTTTGACGTTGTAATCTACCACGCGCTTTACGGCAACCAGTGCTTTCATTTTCTTTTCCTTAATGTTATTGGGTTGTTTGTTCGGGCTGTTTTTCCGCATCCATGCCCTGCAACAGTAATTTGAAAACGGCTTGCGGCTCGGGCATTTGGCCGATGCCGCCGATATTGGCCGCTTTGGACGACGATTGCACGCCGGTTTTTTCGGGGTCGGTATCGGTATAAATACCGACCAAAGGCTTATCGAACGCATTGGCCAGATGCAGCAGCCCCGTATCCACACCGACCACGCCGGCCGCATCCTGCAATAATTCTGCCGCCTGCATCAGATTCATTTTATCGCACACCCGAACATACGGCAGGCCGTCTGAAAAGCTCTCGGCACGGATTTTTTCCTTCTCACTGCCCCAAGGCAGGTATATCGTACCGCCGTCTCGTTCATGCATCAGCCGCATCAGCTCGCGCCAATATTGAGGCTGCCATAATTTGCTGTCGCGACTGGTGGCATGTAGGGCAACATAATACGGTTTTTCGGTTTTCAGACGGCCTTTTTCGGGAATTTGCGCCCCGAAAATCAATTTTTCCGGCAATTTGTAACCGAATGCTTGGGCAAACAAACTGCGGTTGCGCCAAACGGCATCTCGGCCCTTAGGAACAGGAAACACCCGGTTGTACAAACAGGCCGCCCAGCTTTCACGCGCACTGTATTTGTCCAACCCCCACACCGGCGCACCTACCATTTTTGCCGGCAGTGCACTTTTTATCAGGCTTTGGCTGTCCAACACCAAATCAAATTTTTCTTGCCGCAAATTGGTTTTCAGACGGCCTATTTCCTGCCAAGTTTCCCTTTTACCCAACTGTTTGCGCCATTGCCGCCAGCTTAGGGTATGAATTTTTTTCACAAAAGGATGCAGCTGCGCAATATCGGCAAACCCTGCTTCACACAACCAATGCAATTCGATATCGGGGCGGCAGACGGATAAATCGTTTACCGCCGGCAAAGTGTGGATTAAATCGCCCATACTCGACAGGCGGACCAATAATACTTTCATTGCGTTATCGCCAGATTCCTTTTGCACCACATTGGCCTGTTTCACGTGAAACAGAATTAAACTGATGATTTAAAATAATCTTTTATCTTTTCAGCATTTGGCAATACCATTGCTCCGGCTGCCTGCATTTCGTGCCAAGCTTGTTCAACCGTTTCTTCGGCAATGCCGCGGCAAGCTGCCGCATTCACGATAACCTGCCAATCTCCGCTGCGGCAAAGCTGCAATACCGTATGTTTGACACAATAATCGGTGGCCAAACCGCCCACCAGAACTGTTTCCGCACCCTTTGCCGTCAGCCATTCGATTAGGCCTGTACTCAACCTTTCTTCGATATCGTGATAACACGCGCCGTAAGGGTGCAATTCAGGATCTACCCCCTTCCATACGCAATAATCATACCCATGATAATCAGGAAGGCCATTTAATAAATCAAACCCTTCGCTACCGACAATCGCATGGGAAACCCACGTCAAATCAGCGTTTGCCAAACCTGTCGGTTTCAACATATCCACAGGGTTATCCACAAGCCAGCGGGCATTTGGGCTGTGCGCGTCCTTGGTCATCACGCGCAAATCGGCCAACTCGGCCTGCGCGTTCAATTCCGCCGCAATAGCGTCCCCGCCGTTCACGGGCAACTCCGCCGGACAAAGCGGGGTAAAGGTTTTCTGTGCATCAACATCAATCGAAACAATCATGGCGCTATTTTCCCATCGGCCGCAAACAGAGCGGCATTATAACAAAAGCACCGCCGCACCGTGCTACAATCCGCACAACTTACCAACATAGTTATCCACAATGCGGTATACCATAGAAACCATAGGCCGCGTACATTCGCCCTATACGCAGAAATTCGGCATCGCCCGCCAGCCCGGGCTGGTACCGTCGGCGGAAATTGTCATCGAATTGAAGCCCGAATTTACCGCCGATTCCATACGCGGTTTGGAAGGTTTCGGCTACATCTGGCTGCATTTTATCTTTCACGGCGTACTCGGCGAAGGCTGGTCGCCCATGGTGCGGCCGCCGCGTTTGGGCGGAAAACGGAAAATGGGCGTGTTTGCCACCCGCAGCCCGCATCGTCCCAACCATCTCGGCTTATCGTTGTTGAAACTGGAAGGAATAGAATGCGGCAGCGGCGGCGTGAAAATCCGCTGCAGCGGCGCAGATTTGCTGGACGGTACGCCGGTTATCGACATCAAGCCTTACATACCCTTTGTCGAAGCCCGCCCCGACGCGGCTGCTGGTTTTGCGACCGAATCCCCTCCGTTGCTGGATATTGTTTGGCAGACTGAGGCGGACGGCCTTTCAGACGGCCTGAAAACCCTGATTGAACAATCCGTCGCCCAAGACCCGCGCCCGGCCTATCAAGACATCGCCGAACGGATTTATGTGATGGAAATTGCCGGCTGGGAAGTAAAATTTAGGATTGAAGGGCAAACCGCCGCCATCATTCAAATCAAACCAATCGAAGCAATTTGAATTTGAGGCCGTCTGAAACGATATTTTCAGACGGCCTCAAATCCATTCGGAAGAAAAGGTTTCAAACTACGCCAACCGGCAGGCAACCATATAATTAACATCTACTTTATCGCTGAGCAAATAATGTTTCAGCAGCGGGTTGTAAGTCAAACCCTTGCTGTCGGCAATATCCAGCCCGGCTTGGCGGCACATACGCGCCAATTCGGCGGGCGTGATGAACTTCTGCCAGTCGTGCGTACCTTTGGGCACCAGCTTCAAAATATATTCCGCCCCCAAAATGGCATGCAGATAAGATTTCGGGTTACGGTTGATGGTGGAAAAAAACACCATGCCGCCCGGTTTGGCCAGCCGGGCGCAAGAGCGGATGATGGCGGCAGGATCGGGCACATGCTCCATCATTTCCATGCAGGTAACGACGTCGTAAGCCTGAGGGGTTTCGGTCGCCAAATCTTCCACGCTGACGCAGCGGTAGGCAATATTGTCCAACTGCCTCATTTTTGCGTGGTTTTCGGCGGTTTGCAGCGATTTTTCCGCCAAATCGATACCCAAGACCTCCGCCGCACCTCGGTCGGCCATGCTTTCGCTCAAGATGCCGCCGCCGCAGCCGACATCCAGCACTTTCTTGCCCGCCAAACCGGCAAAGCGGTCGATATAGTCCAAACGGATGGGGTTAATGTCGTGCAGCGGCTTGAATTCGCTCTCTTTATCCCACCATTTGTCGGCCAGGCGGCTGAATTTGTCGATTTCTTCGTTGTCCACATTCGGCTGTTGCTCGGTTTGATTCATTGCATTCTCCGTTTTTTAGGTCGGCGGCATTGTACCCGAAACACTGCCTGCCGTATTTGTCTTTCAGACAGCCTGATCCCTGTCGCAGAAAACCAAAAGGCCGTCTGAAAACCTTTTTCAGACGGCCCAAACAATCACTGACACCGGATTAGGCGTTCAAACCCGCCCAATAAACCAATGTACGGATAAGCTGGCAGGTGTAAGACATTTCATTGTCGTACCACGATACGGTCTTCACCAACTGATTATTTCCGCTGCCGATAACGCGGGTTTGCGTGGCATCGAACAGCGAACCGGCCTGCAAACCGATAACGTCGGAAGATACAATCGGATCTTCCGTGTAGGCAAAGGCTTCGCTTTCGGCAGCCTTCATCGCGGCATTGATTTCCTCAACCGTTACTTCGCGCGACAAGACAGAAACCAATTCAGTCAGCGAGCCGGTGGCGACGGGTACGCGCTGCGCCGAGCCGTCGAGTTTGCCTGCCAGCTCCGGAATCACCAGGCCGATGGCTTTGGCCGCACCGGTCGTATTCGGCACAATGTTCAAAGCGGCGGCGCGGGCGCGTCGGAAATCGTTTTTCCGATGCGGCGCGTCCAAAGTATTCTGGTCGCCGGTGTAGGCATGAACGGTGGTCATAAAACCCTGAACCACGCCGAATTCACGTTGCAATACGTCGGCCATCGGCGCCAGGCAGTTGGTGGTACAGGAAGCGGCGGAAACCACTTCTTCGCTGCCGTCCAAAATCTGATGGTTTACGCCGAAAACGACGGTTTTGACATCATTGCCGCCTGGGGCTGAAATCATTACCTTCTTCGCGCCCGCCCGGATATGGGCCTGCGCTTTTTCTTTTTTGGCAAAAAATCCTGTGCATTCCAAAACCACGTCTATGCCGAGTTCGCCCCACGGCAGTTCTTCGGGATTTGGATTGGAAAATACTTTGATTTCCTTGCCGTTTACCGCGATATTTCCGTTTTTCAATTCCGCTTTTCCGCCAAATCTGCCTTGTGTGCTGTCGTATTTGAACAGGTGCAGCAGCATGTCTGCCGGTGTCAGGTCATTGATTGCCGCCACTTCGATGCCCGGTGTTTCGCTGATAACGCGCAAAGCCAGTCTGCCGATGCGTCCGAAACCGTTGATTGCCACTTTAATAGCCATGTCTCACTCCTTGTCTTCAATATTTTGATGTAAAGAAATATCGCCGGTCCGTTTTATCACATTCGGCACGGACTACCTAAGATTACCTGTTATTTTTTGCCGATTTGTCGTAAAAAGATACCAAATAATATGAAAATATAAATTGATGATATCGATGAATGCTGAAATTTATTGTGGATAACAAAAATTATTTATTTATTTCATATCATTATGTTAATTTTAACTAGGTGGATAACGCTAATTTTTCTTTTTTGAATACTGTGGATATTTTTTCAGACGGCCTCCATATCTGTGGACAAAACCAGATTGCGGATATTTTTCGGCAGCGGTTGTCCACATCAGACTGAGGCCGTCTGAAAGATTGGGAAAATTTATGGAATACCTGCTGCCGATATCGTATTTTTACCGTATGATGACGTGGCATGATTAGGATTGGAAAGGAAGCGATATGCGGCAGAGAACTTTGGCAAAATCGGTCAGCGCGACAGGCGTCGGCCTGCATTCCGGCGAACGGGTGATATTGACCCTGCATCCGGCAAAAGAAAACGAAGGCATCATGTTCCGCCGCAGCGATTTATCGGGCGAACAAGGCGAAATCATCCGTTTGTCGCCCTATCTAATCAACGACACCCGTCTTTCGTCCACCATCGTAACCGAACAAGGCGTGCGGGTCGGCACCATCGAACACATCATGTCCGCCCTTGCGGCCTACGGCGTGGACAATGTCTTAATCGAGCTCAGTGCGCCGGAAATTCCGATTATGGACGGCTCCAGCCTGCCTTTCCTCTACCTTCTGCAAGATGCCGGCATTATCGATCAGAAGGCGCAAAAGCGTTTCTTGAAAATCATCAAACCGGTGGAAGTAAAGGCCGACGGCAAATGGGTGAAATTCACTCCGCACAACGGCTTTAAGGTAACGCTGACCATCGAATTCGACCATCCCGTATTCAATTGCAGCCCGCCGACTTTCGAAATCGACTTTACCGGCCAATCGTATGTGGACGAAATCGCCCGTGCCCGCACCTTCGGTTTCATGCAGGAAGTGGAAATGATGCGGTCGCATAATTTGGGTTTGGGCGGCAATCTGTCCAACGCCATCGTTATCGACGACAACGACGTGCTGAATCCCGAAGGGCTGCGCTATCCCGACGAATTCGTGCGCCATAAAATCCTTGATGCCATCGGCGATTTATATATCGTCGGCCATCCGATTATCGGCGCGTTTGAAGGTTACAAATCCGGTCATGCCATCAATAATGCCCTGTTGCGGGCAGTATTGGCTGACGAAACCGCCTATCAGTGGGTGGAATTTCCCGACGACAGCCTGATTCCACCCTCATTCTTCCAAATAAACGGACAAGCAGCATGAAAAACGGGGAAAAATCCGGTTTATCCACAGAAAACAGAGGCCGTCTGAAAATAGCCCACAATCATCTCTGCGTAAACAGGATGGTTGCCGACAGCTTTTCAGACGGCCTAATTATTTGAAAGAGAAAATATAAAACAGCTTATCCACAGAAAATTTAACGGTTCAACAAAACAATCTGTTTATATAAAGGCATATTAACGTACAAATAACGGCAAACAAAACCGTAAAAATAGGACTTTGTTATAAAGCTTCATAAAAACAGTATAAAAATCAAAGCGAACAACCAAAAATCATAGCAGGAACAGCAGCAATCGGGTAAAGTTACGCCATTTTCAAACCGAATTTTGAAGGATACCTGATGAAAGGCGACATCGGCGTAATTGGTTTGGCCGTAATGGGACAAAACCTGATACTCAACATGAACGACAAAGGCTTCAAAGTAGTGGCCTACAACCGCACCGTTTCCAAAGTGGACGATTTTCTCAACGGCGCGGCAAAAAACACGAATATCATCGGTGCGTACAGCATTCCCGATTTGGTGGAAAAACTGGAAAAACCACGAAAAATCATGTTGATGGTTCGGGCTGGAACAGTAGTGGACGACTTTATCGCCCAATTGTTGCCACACCTTGAAGAAGGCGACATCATCATCGACGGCGGCAATGCGAATTTCCCCGATTCCACCCGCCGTACGCACGAACTGGCCGCCAAAGGCATACGCTTTATCGGTGCGGGCGTATCCGGTGGCGAAGAAGGCGCGCGCAACGGCCCGTCGATTATGCCCGGCGGCAGCGAAGAAGCCTGGCCGTTTGTCAAACCCATTTTGCAGGCCATTTCCGCCAAAACCCCGCAAGGCGAGCCCTGTTGCGACTGGGTCGGCCGCGACGGTGCGGGGCATTTTGTCAAAATGGTGCACAACGGCATCGAATACGGCGATATGCAGCTGATCTGCGAAGCCTATCAGTTTATGAAAGACGGCTTGGGCATGAGTGCCGACGAAATGCAGCAGACTTTTGCCGCATGGAATAAAACCGAGCTGAACAGTTATCTGATTGAGATTACTGCCGACATCCTTGCCTATAAAGATTCAGACGGCTTGCCGCTGGTGGACAAGATTCTCGATACCGCAGGGCAAAAAGGCACCGGCAAATGGACGGGCATCAACGCTTTGGATTTGGGCATTCCGCTGACTTTGATTTCCGAAGCTGTTTTCGCCCGCTGCGTTTCCGCCTTTAAGCAGCAGCGTGAAACTGCCGCCGCATTGTTCGGCCATACCGTTGAAACAGTGGCGGGCGACCGTGCAGAATGGCTGGAAGCCTTCCGTCTGGCCTTGCTGGCATCCAAAATTATTTCTTACGCCCAAGGCTTTATGCTGATACGCGAAGCGGGCGAGGCCAACGGCTGGGAACTGAACTACGGCAACACTGCCCTGCTTTGGCGCGAAGGCTGCATCATCCGCAGCGCGTTCTTGGGCAATATCCGTGACGCTTATGAAGCCGATCCTGATTTGGTTTTCTTGGGCAGCGACCCTTATTTCAAAAATATCCTGCAAACCGCGCTGCCGTCTTGGCGCAAAGTGGCGGCCAAGGCCATCGAATGCGGCCTGCCCATGCCCTGTATGACTTCCGCGCTGACTTTTTTAGACGGCTACACCACGGCACGCCTGCCGGCCAATCTGTTGCAGGCGCAACGCGATTATTTTGGCGCGCACACTTACGAACGCACCGACAAACCGCGCGGCGAATTTTTCCATACCAATTGGACGGGTACCGGAGGCGATACGGCTTCGACGACTTATGATGTTTGATTGTTGTTGGTTGGGTTGTTAATAAGGTCGTCTGAAAACCCGTTTCGGATTTCAGACGGCCTGTTTTTCTGCTCCAAACTGCCATCCCGTTCACGAATGGTAATACTTGTGGACGATTAAAACCCTTTTACCGCTTTTCACAAACTCCGTATCGGAGGAAACGCCCGAGCCGCAATCCACTTTGCGGTATTTCATATCGACCCGGTTAGCATTTTGATAACGCAGCTTGAACGACCATTCCAAAGTTTCGGGCTGCTCATTCACCGTATTGCCGCAGTCTTCCGTATTTCTCCCGCGCAGTGTCAGGCTTTTTTTCGGCAAGACGGCGGGAATCGTCTTCGGATAAGGCGCTTTGCCGTCATAACCTTGCTTCATAAAGGCGGCGTAGGCCTGTTTCAGCGAACCGGCGTAGCGGCATTCGTAGCGGGTAACGATGGAGTCGATTTCGGGATTGCCCGTGGGTTTCGGGCTTTCTCGGCAGGACAGGCCGCCGGCGAAGGCGGCGGGGGCGGACAACAGCAGGCAAAGCAGCAAAGGTTTAACGGACATCATAAGTTCCTTTAATTCGGTTTAACAGGACAGGCCGTCTGAAATCCAAATAAATTTCAAACGGCCTTGTCTAAAAACAACGGTGCGATTATATCTTCAACAATTTTTCTTGACACTAAATTTCCCCATCCGCCAATTGCTTCAAATGATACAGTGCGTCCAAGGCTTCGCGCGGGGATATCTCGTCGGGGTGGATACTATCCAGCTCGGCAAACAATGCGGATGATTTTTCAGACGGCCTTTCGTCGTCTTGTGCTGAATCATCGGCAAAGTCCGGTTCAAAAGGCGCGGAGCCGAAAAAATCCAACTGCGGCCTTTGTTCGGCGGCCTGACTTTCCAAATTTTCTAAATACTTTTGTGCCGCCTTCAATGCCCGTGCGGGCAGTCCGGCGAGTTTGGCCACCGCGATGCCGTAACTCTTACTGGCGGGTCCCGCTTCGATGTGGTGCAGGAAAACAATATCCTGCCCCTGTTCCAACGCGCTCAAATGCATGTTTACCGCTGCCGGGTAACGTTCGGGCAGGGCAGTCAGCTCAAAATAATGCGTGGCAAACAAAGCGAACGAACCGTTTTTCAACAGCAAATGTTCCGCTACTGCATGTGCCAATGCCAAGCCGTCGAAAGTGGATGTGCCACGCCCCACTTCGTCCATCAAAACCAGCGACTGCGGTGTGGCGTGATTCAAAATATAAGCCGTCTCACTCATTTCCACCATAAAAGTCGAACGGTTTGATGCCAAATCGTCCGATGCCCCGATACGGGTGAAAATCTGATCGATAGGGCCGATTTTCGCCGCCGAAGCCGGAATAAAACTGCCTGTGTGCGCCATCAGGACAATCAGCGCGACCTGCCGCATATAAGTCGATTTGCCGCCCATATTCGGGCCCGTGAGCAGCATCAGGCGGTGTTTGTCGTCCAAGCGCGTATGATTGGCCGTAAAACGCTGCACTTGCTGTTCGACAACCGGATGCCGTCCGTCCGAAATCTCAATCACCGGATAATCCGCAAATTCCGGGTAGACATAGTTGGCCTCTTCCGCCGTGGCGGCAAAACAGCACAACACATCTAATGTTGCGGCGGCTTTGGCTGCCTTCTGTAATAGCGGAAGTGTGTCCTGCAACTCGCGTATCAGGCCTTCGTACAATTTTTTTTCTAAAGACAAAGCCTGCTCCTGCGCCGTCAGCACCTTATCTTCAAAAACCTTCAATTCGGGCGTAATGAAACGCTCGACATTTTTCAGCGTCTGGCGGCGTTGGTAATCGGCAGGCGCCTGTTCCGCCTGAACCTTGGACAACTCGATATAAAAACCGTGCACGCGGTTGAACTCCACCTTCAAAGTGGACAAACCCGTGCGTTCCCGTTCGCGCGCTTCCAAAGCCAGTAAAAACTCGTCGCCGTGATTTTGAATATGACGCAACTCGTCCAACTCGGCTGAAAACCCGTGATTGATTACCCCGCCGTCCCGAAGCCAAACAGAAGGCTCGGGCAAAACCGCCGCCGCCAATCGTTCGGCCACCGCCACACCTTCCGGAAAAATGCCTTGCAACGTATCCAGTAAAGGCGAAGAAGGCAGTTTAATCTGTGCCAAAGCAAACAGACTGTCGCGCAAACCGCTCAAATCGCGCGGCCGTGCCGAACCGACCGCAATCCGTGCCGCAATCCGTTCGATGTCCGCAATGCCTTTCAGGCGGCCTGTAATGTCATCGTTGTTACCAAACAAAGCAGCCACCGCCTGCTGCCGTGCGCGGATATGGCTTCTGTTGCGCAAAGGATGATGCAGCCATAAAGCCAGCAGGCGGCTGCCCATATGTGTGGCACAGCGGTCGAGTACCGAAAACAACGTGGGCGACTTCTTGCCGCCCAAAGTCTGCGTAATCTCCAAATTCCGCCGCGTAGCCGCATCCATCCCGATATATTGCTGTTCGCTTTCCAAACTTAAGCCGTCCAAATGGCGGGGCAGTTGCGACTGGGTCAGCTTAATATAATTCAACAGTGCGCCGGCAGCTCCGATAGCGGGCGCATGATCATCCATTTCCAAACCAAATCCGCGCAGGTCCTGGCAGCCGAAATAGCGTGTAATCAAGTCAAAACCACTGTCTGCATCAAACTGCCAATCATGCAGCCGCGTAACATTTGCTTGTGGCAGACCGATATTGAGAGCGGATTTATCATCCGGCACAAGGATTTCTGCTGCCTGCAAACGTGCCAACTCGTCGGCCAACTTGTCCGGCGTCGTCATTCTGACCTTAAACTCGCCGCTTTGCAGCGATGCCCAAGCAATCCCCAAACGTTTTTTTCGTATGCAAACTGCCGCAATCCGGTTTGTTTCCTTATCTTCCAGCAAAGCCGAATCCGTCAGGGTTCCCGGTGTAACAATCCGCACCACCTTGCGCTCCACCGGCCCCTTGCCCGCGCCGACTTCGCCCACCTGCTCACAAATCGCCACACTTTTCCCCAACTTCACCAATCGCGCCAAATACTGTTCGGCCGCGTGATAAGGCACACCCGCCATCTTGATTGCCTCGCCGTCCATCTGGCCGCGCGTGGTCAAAGTAATGTCCAGCAGCTTGGCTGCTTCCACCGCGTCGTCAAAAAACAACTCGTAAAAATCGCCCATGCGGTAAAAAACCAACTTGTCCGAATGATCGGCTTTAATGCCCAAATATTGCTGCATCATAGGGGAAACGGCGGATTTGCTCATTTTCAGACGGCCTTATATTAAGAAAAAACAAAAGCCATTTTAGCAATTCGGGCGATGGATCAGGTGGGGAAATTTCGGTGTGTGATTTTTAAAACAAAATTCAAAAATATAAATTTCCATTACAAACAACAAGATTACAAAAATAAGTAAAAAAAATCCTAACAAGATTTGACACGAATTACGAGGTTCTGTATAGTTCTGTTCTTCGCTGCTTCCGCAGCAATGCTCTTTAACAAACAGATTACCGATAAGTGTGAGTGCTTAGGCCTCACGCTGTTTAGAAGACAGACAAGATGATGT
>NZ_JBQCVA010000007.1:0-62671 GCF_051962715.1 Neisseria sp. P0008.S010 | reverse complement strand
GCCGCACGGTAGCTTGGGCGGCGATACGCCGTTTGAGGTTTTGCAGGCTTACTTTTCTCAACCTGTGGTGTAAACAATGCGGTTATTTTCTACACTTTAGCTTCGCAGAAACTCGGCTTCCTTCAGAAGCCTCGTTTTCAGACGGCCTGTAGGATTTTGCCGACGATTTCCCCCGTTTCCCCCGACAGGCCTTCGGTGCCGTTGATGCGGCGCAGCTGTTCCGCCATCAGGTTTCGGCGGACGGGTTCGAGCCGGCGGCAGATGTTGAAGGCGTGCGCTAGCCGGGCGGCCAGCGACGGATTGAAGCGGTCGGCTTCGAGGATTTTGTCGGCCAAGAAGCGGTAGCCCCAGCCGTCGGCGGCATGGAAATGCGGGACGTTGCGGCTGAATGTGCCGAGCAGGGCGCGGGCTTTGTTGGGGTTTTGCAGGTTGAATGCGGGGTGTTGCAGGGCGGCCTGTATCTGCTGCGGTGTGTCTGCGCGGCGGCAGGACGCAATCAGGGCGAAGTATTTGTCCATCACCAGCGGATCGTCGGCGAATTTTTCGGCAAATTGCGCCAGCAGGCGGTCGCGTTCGGGACGGCTGATGTGGTTTACGGCGTTGAGTATGCCCCATTCGTGGGTCATGTTTTGTGCCATTTCGCCGTACTTTTCGGCGACGGCGGCAATGTGCGCGGGGTCGGCGCGCAGGATGTAGGCGCGGCAGGTGTTGCGCAGGGCGCGCCAGCCGGCCAAATCGGGGCTGTATCCGTAACGCGTTGCGGCGGGGGCGGCCTGCTCTTGGGCGGCGGCTTCACGGTTCAGGCTGCGGAATTGCGGCAGGAAGCGGGCGGCGACGGCGTCGATCAGGGCTTCGCGCGCGCGGTGGACGAGCAGCGGGTCGATGTCGTCGTCTTCCGCCCACAGGTCGGCTTCGGGCGGCAGTTGCAGCAGCAGGGCTTGGAAGGCGGGGTTGAAGTCGGCGTTTAAGACGTATTCGAGTGCCTGCATGAGTGCGTTGTGTTCCGGCGCGGGCAGGCCGTCTGAAAGCGCGGTTTGGTTGGCGCGGACGGCGCGGCGGTACAGGGTTTGGGCGGCCTCCCATTTGGCGAAGGGGTCGTTGTCAGCGGAAAGGAGGATGCCGAGTTCTTGGTCGGTGTAGGGGTAGTTCAGGATGACGGGTGCGGAAAAGCCGCGCAGCAGGGACGGCACGGCGGGGCGGTTTGCGCCGTAGAGCGTAATTTGTTGTTCGGCGGCGGTAATGTGCAGCACGGCTTCGGTTTGCGGTGCGCCGTCCGGTGTCAGGCAGAAGGGGATTTTTTCGCCGAAGCTGTCTTCTTCCGGACTGAACAGGGCGACGGCAAGGGGCATGGACATGGGCTGTTTGTCGGCCATGTCGGGGGTGGGCGGGATGCTTTGTTTGATGTTCAGGACGTAGTCGCCTTGGTCGTTCAGACGGCCTGTGATGTCCAGCGCGGGCGTGCCCGCCTGGCTGTACCACAGGGCGAATTGTTCGAAATCGAAGCCGTTGGCATCGGCCATGGCGGCGCGGAAGTCGTCGCAGGTAACGGCTTGGCCGTCGTGGCGTTCGAAATAGAGCTTCATGCCTTTTTGGAAGCCTTCTTCGCCCAGGAAGGTGTGGTACATGCGGACGACTTCCGCACCTTTTTCGTACACGGTCATGGTGTAGAAGTTGTTCATGTCTTCGTAGCTGGCGGGGCGCACGGGGTGGGCGGTGGGGCCTGCGTCTTCGGGGAACTGGTGGGCGCGCAGCAGGGCGACGTTTTCGATGCGGCAGACGGCGGCGTTGGCGCGGTCGGCGGAAAATTCCTGGTCGCGGAAGACGGTCAGCCCTTCTTTGAGCGAGAGCTGGAACCAGTCGCGGCAGGTAACGCGGTTGCCCGTCCAGTTGTGGAAATATTCGTGGGCGATAACGGCTTCGACGCGGGCGAAGTCGGCATCGGTGGCGGTGCGGGCGTCGGCCAGCACGCAGGATGTGTTGAAGATGTTGAGTCCTTTGTTTTCCATCGCGCCCATGTTGAAGTCGCCCACGGCCACGACCATGTAGATGTCCAGGTCGTATTCCAGCCCGAAGCGGGTTTCGTCCCATTTCATGGCGTTTTTCAGGGCTTCTATGGCAAAGGCGGTTTTGCCCGCGTCTTCCTTGCGGGTGTAGAAGGCAATGGCGACTTCGCGGCCGCTGCGGGTGGTGAAGGTGTCGCGGCTGACGGCCAAGTCGCCCGCCACGAGTGCGAACAGGTAGCTCGGTTTTTTAAACGGATCGTGCCATTTCGCCCAGTGGCGACCGTCTGAAAGCTCGCCGCCGCCTATCCGGTTGCCGTTGGAGAGCAGGACGGGATAACGCGCCTTGTCGGCGGTGATGGTGGTGGTGAAGACGGCCATCACGTCGGGGCGGTCGGAGTAGTAGGTGATTTTGCGGAAGCCTTCGGGTTCGCATTGGGTGTAAAGGTTGCCGCCGCTTTCGTACAGCCCCATCAGGGTTTTGTTTTCAGACGGCCTGACACGGGTGGCGGTTGTCAGCGTGAAGGGTTCGGACGGCGGGTTGGCGATGGTCAGCTTGCCGTTTTTTTCGTCCAATCCGTATTGCACCGCTTCGCCGTCCAGCGCAACCGACAGCAGTTCAGCCGAACCGTCCAGCACCAGCGGTTCGCCCGCGCGCTGCGGCAGGAAACGCACGGCGGCGGTGATGTCGGTGTGGCTGTCGTAAATGTCGAAAGACAGGTCGGTTTGCGATACCAAATAGGCGGGTGCTTGATAGTCTTTGAGATGGTGTACGGTTTTTTCGGTCATTTTGTTTATCCTGAGTGTGAAGGGGCAATAACGGTGCAGCGGCCGACTGTGTGGCCGCCGCTCATAAAGTCGAAGGCGAAACCCGGTTGCAATAATTCGTGCGGTGCGGATTCTACGAGGAAATAAACCTTTTCGGCCATACTCTCGCCGGCCGGCAGCGCGGGCGGTGTGTCGGAAAACTCCGGCACGACGCTCCAGCCGCTGTCGGGCAGGTGGAGCTGGGTGTAGAGCGTGCAGGCAACGGGGTTGGGATGCGGCCGCCCTTTGCCCGCAAACCATGTTTTATCAAAATTTCCTTAATGGTTTAAACCCCGCCCTTCAGGGCGGTAGGATTTGGATTTATTTGGAAGGACCGTAACCCCTCCAGTAGGGCAACGCACAGGGCTATGCCTTATGTGCAGCCCTGTGCGTTGAAACATCTCAAACGATATGGCACCGTATGTGGTTGCCCTTTCTTTACAGATTGGCTTTCAGACGGCCTGACAGGCCGTCTGAAACTCATTTCCTTCGCCTCTGTAAGGATTCTGCTTCGGGATAGTCTTTCAAATCAAACGGATTGTCTTGCCATAAGCCGTTTCTCTGCCGTTTGGGCTGTTCGGCAAGTATGGTGCGGATTTCGCGGCGCAGGTGGGTTGCCAGTGGCTGCGGCGCGTCTTCCCAAAACGTCAGGGCGTAAAGCCGTTTGCCGTCCGCGCCGGCGAGAAAGTGTTTGTTGGACACGGTTCGTCCCGAGCCGTTGAACAGGGCAATCTCGTAATACGGAAAACCCTGCACGGGACGGGACACGATTTCAAAACGGTAGGCAGCGCGTTCTTCGGCGGTTTTGCGCGGCGAATAGGAAACCAGCTCCAAGCCGACAATCAGGTTTTTATAGCGGCTGATGCGTTGCAGGATGCCGCGCTCGGCAGCGGTGTAGGCAAACGGGTGCGGATAAAATTGGCCGTCCCGTTCGATGTCATTTTCGGCGCGGCGGACGGGGCTGGGTGGGACGGGGTTGCCGCGTGCGTCCATCACGCCCCAAGTGCCGCCCCGCACGGCGGTGTGCTCTTCGTCCACGCGCACTTCGCGGCAGCCATCGCAAAATGCGGCGTATCCGTATTCAAACTGCCCCGCCCAATCGTGGGCTGCGGGGATAATCAGGCTGCCCGCGCGGTCGGCAAAACCGACTTTGCCGTCTTCGGCGACATAACGGCGTTTGCCTTCGGAAAAATCGTCCGCGGCCAGATCGTACATCATCGGCCGATACAGCAGCCTGCCTTGCCGGGAATATAGGAAAAACGGTGAACGGGCGGCTTTGCCCCGCACGGTGCGATCCATATCCATAAACAGCAAATCACCCTGCGCGGTTTCGCCGTGTTTGCGGATAAGGCTGCTGTTGTATTGGGCGGGGACGATGATTCTGCCGCCTGAGGTTTTTGCGCCAAACTTACCGTTTTTCTCGAAATAGATGATTTTTTCGGTGGAGTGGGATTGCAAGCTGTCTGAAAAGGTGGGGGAGACGGATACGGTGGTGAAAATCAGAAACAGGGTTGGGATGAAGGGTTTCATGTTGGTCTCCTTATCCGAAATCGGGTTTTCAGAAGGCCCGACGGTGCGGTTTCAAGAAATTGGAAAGGTTGGCGCGGATACGGCTATTTTTTGTACTTTCTTTCTGCTCCGCCGGTTGCTGCCACTCTGATGAAGCGTTCGATGTCCCGCATCATGGTTTCGCGGTTGAGCGGATAGTCGGGCATGGGGTCGGACTGTTCGGGTTTCCAGTTTACGGGATTGCCTTGCAGGTTAAACGCCCATTTCTGCTCCACATAGTAGTCATCTTGGTTCGAACCTTTTGGGGTCGGGCGGTAGGTGTTGGCTTCGGCCAAATAAACTTTACCGTTTTTAAGATAATAGTTTTGACTGTGTGACGTACCGTTCTTGCCGAAACTCCAGAAAACGTTCCGCACCTGTCCGGATGCGTCATAGCCGACGGTAAGGCGGTTTTCGGTCATGCCTTCAGGCATCAGTTCGGGCAGGTTTTTATATTCGACATAAGATGAAATAAATTTGAGGGATGCGTCGCTTTCGCTTTCCGCATCACTCAGCGTCCATATGGCGCGTACGCGTTGTTCCAGTGTTGCCCGAGTATGAATGATATTGCTGTAAATTTGACGGCAGTATTGCTTGATGTCGGTTTTTTGCTCTTTTCCTGCCATATGGTAACGTCCCCTCCACAGTTTGCCATCGGGCTGGAAGACGCAAATGCCGTACCCCGCTATCTGCTGGTTTTCTTTCAAGCTAATCTGTTGGACGGCTTGGAAGGGTTTGCCGTTGCGGTACAAAACGCTCATGTAGGTTGACCGGCCCGTCGCCGCATTGTTGTTTTCAGGCCATTCCAACTCTACCGTTTCGTCGCCGTAGGCCCAAAGTTTGTTCTCTCCCCGAAAAAAGAATGCGGTATTTTCTTCGGCAACTAGGATTTCGGTCAGTAGGCGCAGGTAACTTTTTTGATCGGTGAGTACGGCATCGTTCTGCGGCAGACGTCTGTCAGCGGCAAGGCGGCGGGCGAAATCGGTTTTGTAGGAACGCATTTCCGATATCAGTTCGGCAGACTCTTTCGATTGAATAGTTTTATCGTTACTCAGCAGGTCTGCGTAGTCGGCCAAAGCCTGCACCGCAAATATTGGCGATTCATTATCTTGTACTCTGCTCTGCAATTCCGCGGGTTGGATATTGTCGCCGATGGCGGTTTGGAGGGATGTGCGGTTTTCAGACGGCCCGAACGCCTGTCGCCAATAAACTGTTCCCGCACACGCCGCCAAAACGAGCAGTACGCCCAACCCGAGCCGGCTGCCGCCCTCCAACGGAGAATCGGTGAAAACGTTGCGGTAAAACACATAGCCCGTTAGCGGGACGGCGAACGCCAGTACCATTAAAACCAGCCAGAACATCAGCCAAAACAAAATGTTTCCGTATAACGGCAGGATGGCTCCCGTTTCCAGGGAACTCATTTGCGCGCCAAAAAACAGGTTGAACGCACCCAGCAGCAACAGCATGCCCACCGTATGGCACAGTACGGGCAGGATGTTTTTTACCACCGCCATAAGCGACATCAGGACGGCGCGTAACGGCGGGATGCCGTGCAGTACCATCAGCGGCAGCGGCACAATCCATAATGCAAATATGCCGGCCAAGGTCAACATCATCATCAGGACGACGGGCCAATCCGAAGGATGCATACCCGCATGGGTCATGATTGTTAAGCCGTAAACTGCCGCAGTCATCGGCACACAGCCCAGCAGCATCAGCCGGATAATCGGCCAAAACGCCTCATTGAAGCCGTCGAATACCTGCCATATCGAACAATTTCCCCGTTCCGACAGCGAAGCCACCGCCGACATCAATCCGCCCGCGAACAGCAGCGGCAGAGAACAGATGAATACAATCACGGCAAACACCAGTGCCCCCAGTACATACTGTCCGAGCTGGAAATGAGCCGCGCCACCGAAGAATGGCGCAAGTATCGACAAACCGGTTCCCGTTGCCGCTACGGCAACCACGCCCGCCACGATGGCCAACACATAGCCGATGAGCAATACGGGCATCATCATCATAAACGGCACAATGCCGCGCATTAAAAGCAAGACAGCCTGAATAGGCCAGCCCAACCCGGACCAAGGCGCGCGCATGGCGGAAGTTTCAAGTAGAAAAACAGGTTTATACGGATGATGCATAAAATGACCTCGCAATTTTAGGGTTGCCAAATATTATGGGGTTTGGTTGTTTTTCATAGGTTATTATGGATGGCGTCGAAGTTGATCTGATTTTCAGACGGCCTCTTTAGGCCGTCTGAAAGCCAACCAGCCGTTTAGGCACAACAACAGCAGGCCGGCCCAAATCAGGCCGTAAGTGATGTAGGCCGAATCGGCCACCGGCGTGTGCAGTACGAATACTGCCGCCAAAAACAGCAGTGCGGGTTCGGCATAGCTCAACATGCCGAACAGGCTGACCGGCAGCAGCTGCCCCGATTTCAAATTGGCCGACATGGCCAGTGCGCTGAACAGTCCCAGCAGCGGCAGCAGCAGCCAATAGCGCGGCTCCTGCCACACCACCGCCAACGATTCGTACCGCCACAGCAGGTATGCGGCGGCAAAGGGCAGAATCAGGGTCAAATCCAGCGTCAGCCCCTGGAGGGCGGGAACATTCATTTTGCGGCGGCCTAAATAATAAACGGGATACATGCCGCACACCCACAGCGTCGTCCACGAAAAAGAACGCACGGTCCAGATTTCGTGCGCCACGCCGGCCGCCGCCAATATCAGCGCGGCCAGCTGGAGGCGGTTCGGCCGCTCTTTCAGCCACAGCATTCCCGCCAGCATCATCACCAGCGGGAACAGGAAATAGCCCGTGGCCACATTCACCCCTTCGCCGTTCACCGGCGCCCACATAAACAGCCAAAACTGGCTGCCGATATTGGCGGTGCCGATTGCAAACAGCAGCCTGTCGCGCCGGGTACCCAGCCGTTCGCGGGCAAAACGCCCAAGCGCGGGTAGGCCGACGGAATACAGCGTCATCAGCCATATCCCCGCCGCCATGGTCAGCATCCGCAGGGCGAACACGTCCGTGCCGCCCAAGGGTTTCATCCAATGGCTGAACAGGTAGAGTACGCCGAATAAGAGTTGGGAAAACAGGCAGAGCAGGATGCCTTGGGATAACGGGGTCATGGGCTTCAAATCGCTTTCGTTGAAAAGCCGCGAGGATACAGGCCGTCTGAAACCGCAGCCTGATTGTCATGATTTCGGGCTTTTTCCGCTATATAGTGGATTAACTTTAAACCAGTACGGCGTTGCCTTGCCGTACTATCTGTACTGTCTGCGGCTTCGTCGCCTTGTCCTGATTTAAATTTAATCCGCTATATTTTACCGCCGTATTGTTTCAGGCGGCCTTTTTGACATTTCTTCACAATCCCGTTATTCTGCCGCTTTACATGCCGAAGCATCAAACCAACCATGTCCCCACATCCCCTGCGCCGCGCCGTTTATGCCGGCAGTTTCGATCCGCCCACCAACGGCCATTTATGGATGATACGCGAGGCGCAAGCCCTGTTTGACGAGTTGATTGTCGCCATCGGCAGCAATCCCGACAAAAAATCCACCTACACTGTGGCCGAACGCCGCCGGATGCTGGAAGACATCACCGCATCCTTCCCCAATGTCCGCATCGATTCCTTTGAAAACCGTTTCCTGGTCGATTATGCCCACAGCGTCAAGGCAGGCTACATCGTGCGCGGCATCCGCAGCGCGTCGGACTACGAATACGAACGCACCATCCGCTACATCAATTCCGATTTGCAGCCGGACGTATCCACTGTGCTGCTGATTCCGCCGCGCGAATTTGCCGAAGTATCGTCCACTTTGGTGAAAGGGCTGGTCGGGCCGGAGGGTTGGCGCGACATCATCCGCCGTTATGTGCCCGACGCGGTGTACGAAAAAATTTTGAAAGACCATAAAAACATCGGTTGAAACCGCCATGCCGCCTTTGTCGTACCGGGAGGCCGTCTGAAAACCCCTGCGGCATTTTCAGACGGCCTCTTGTTTGAACGGGCGGGGAGAAAGGAGAAATCACACATGGACATACACACTCTGACCGAACTCGACCGCAGCCATATCTGGCATCCGTATTCCTCCACCGCCGATCCCGCGCCGGTTTATCCGGTCGAGCGGGCCGACGGGGTAACGATTACCCTGAAAGACGGCAGGCGGCTGCTTGACGGCATGTCGTCGTGGTGGGCGGCGGTGCACGGCTACAACCATCCGCGCCTGAACCGTGCCGCCGTCCTCCAGCTTGAAAAGATGAGCCATGTCATGTTCGGCGGTTTCACCCACGATGCGGCGGCAAAGCTGACGCAGACGTTGCTGGGCATCCTGCCATCGGGTTTGGACACGGTGTTTTACGCCGACAGCGGTTCGGTGGCGGTGGAAGTGGCGATGAAGATGGCGGTGCAGTACCAGCACGCGCTGGGCGCGCCGCAGCGCAGCAAGTTTGCCGCGCTGCGGGCGGGCTATCACGGCGACACTTGGCACGCGATGTCGGTGTGCGACCCCGTTACCGGAATGCACAGCCTGTTTGCCGAACGTCTGCCGGTGCAGTTTTTCCTGCCGCAGCCTCCGGTGAAATTCGGCGAGCCGTGGCGTGATGAGGCGATTGCGCCGTTGGCGGATTTGCTGGACAAACACGGCGGAGAAATCGCCGCGCTGATTGTGGAGCCTGTCGTGCAGGGGGCGGGCGGAATGTATTTTTACGCGCCCGAATATCTGAAGCGGGCGCAGGCTTTGTGCCGCGAACACGGCGTGCTGTTGATTTTCGACGAAATCGCCACCGGTTTCGGGCGCACGGGCAGGTTGTTTGCCTGCGAACACGCAGACGTCGTGCCCGACATTATGTGTCTGGGCAAAGCCCTGACCGGCGGCTACCTCACGCTTTCCGCCGCGGTAACGCACAAAAATATCGCCGACACCGTCAGCAACGGCGCGGCGGGCTGCTTTATGCACGGGCCGACGTTTATGGCCAACCCGCTGGCCTGCGCCGTGGCCGACGAATCGATCAGGCTGCTGCTGGAGGGCGGCTGGCGTGAAAATGTGGCGCGGATTGAGGCGCAACTGCGCGAAACCCTTGCGCCTGCGAGCGACATTGCGGCGGTGAAAGAGGTGCGCGTGCTGGGCGCCATCGGCGTGGTCGAAATGCAGGAACCCGTAAACCTGCGCCGCCTCCAGCCCAAATTCGTCGAACGCGGCGTGTGGCTGCGCCCCTTCGGCAGGCTGGTGTACACCATGCCGCCGTTTATCATGCAGCCGCATGAGTTGGCGCGGCTTTCAGACGGCCTCATTGCCGCATTGAGGGAAGAATATGGCGGATAAACTGTTTTCAGACGGCCTCCAAACCCGCAAGCAGGGCAAAATCCTGTTTGTCGGCGGCATCGATACAGACATCGGCAAAACCGTCGCCACCGGCTGGTTGGCGGCCAAGCTGATGCGGCAGGGCTTTTCCGTCATCACCCAGAAAATCGTACAAACCGGCTGCACGGGCATCTCCGACGACATCCTTGTCCACCGTCGCCTGCAAAACCTGCCGCTGCTGCCGGAAGACACCGACGGCACCACCTGCCCCTACCTGTTCGGCTATCCCTGCTCGCCCCATCTGGCCGCGCGCATGGCGGGAGCGCGTATCGACCCCGCCGTTATCAACCGCGCCACCGCCACACTTGCCGAACGTTACGATTACGTCCTGCTCGAAGGTGCGGGCGGGCTGGCCGTGCCGCTGGACGACACTCTGACCACGCTCGATTTCATCCGCGCCCAAGCTTATCCCGCCGTGCTGGTTACATCGGGCAGGCTCGGCAGCATCAATCATACCCTGTTGAGCCTGTCGGCCTGCCGGCAGCAGGGGATAGCCGTCGAAATGCTGATATACAACCGCTTCCCGCCGGCAGACCCGCTGATTGAACAGGAAACTGCCGAATACCTGCAACGCTACCTGCGGCAACATTTTCCGCAGACCGCGTTTGAATACATGGACCGACAAAAACCATGAATTACTGCGACTTTGCCAACAACCTGCCCGAAGACAGCGACAATCCGAACAAACAGTATCATGCGGAACAATACGGTTTCCCGATTGAAGACGACAACGGACTATTTGAGCGGCTGGTGTTGGAAATCAATCAGGCGGGCCTGAGCTGGACCTTGATTTTGAAGAAGCGGCAGGCGTTTCAGACGGCCTATAAAGGCTTCGACATCGATACCGTCGCCGCTTTCGGCGATGCCGACCGCGAACGGCTGCTTGCCGACGCAGGCATCGTCCGCAACCGTTTGAAAATCAACGCCGCCATTTACAACGCGCAACAAATCCGGCGGATACGGCAGGAATGCGGTTCGTTCAAAAACTGGCTCGATATGCACCATCCGCGCACCAAAGAAGAATGGGTGGCGCTGTTTAAAAAACACTTCAAATTCATGGGCGGCGAAATCGTCGGCGAATTTCTGATGAGCACCGGCTACCTGCCCGGCGCGCACACCGAAGACTGCAAGGTTTATCGGGAAGTTTTGAAACGCAGGCCGAAATGGATTGAGGCCGTCTGAAAAGTTTCAGACGGCCTTTTTGTTGTTAAAGCACCGGTTTTTTCAGACGGCCTTTATTCGACCGTAACCGATTTCGCTAGGTTACGCGGTTTGTCCACATCTGTACCACGTGCGAGGGCGGTGTGGTAGGAGAGGAGCTGCACGGGGATGGTATGCACGATTGGCGAGAGTACGCCGACATGGCGCGGGGCGCGGATGACGTGCACAGCGTCGGTAGCGTTGAAATTGCTGTCCAGGTCGGCGAAAACGAAGAGTTCGCCGCCGCGTGCGCCGACTTCCTGCATATTGGCTTTGACTTTGTCCAAGAGACTGTCGTTGGGGGCGATGACGACAACGGGCATGTTTTCGTCCACCAATGCCAGCGGGCCGTGTTTCAACTCACCTGCGGGGTAGGCTTCGGCATGGATATAGGTGATTTCTTTCAGTTTCAACGCGCCTTCGAGGGCAATCGGGAAATGGATGCCGCGTCCGAGGAAGAGTGCGCTGTTTTTCTTGGCGAATTTCTGCGACCAGGCGGCAATCTGCGGCTCGAGGTTGAGGGCGTGTTGCACACTGCCGGGCAGTTGGCGCAATTCTTCGACATAGGCGTGCGCTTGTTCTTCGGATATTAAGCCGCGCTGTTTGCCCAAGGTAACCGCCAAGCCGAAGAGGACGACCAGTTGCGTGGTAAACGCTTTGGTGGAGGCGACGCCGATTTCTGCGCCGGCGCGAGTGTACAGTACCAATTCGCTTTCGCGCGGCAGGGCGGATTCCATGACGTTGCAGACGGAAAGACTGTGTTTGTGCCCTAAGGATTTCGCGTATTTCAGGGCTTCCATCGTGTCCAATGTTTCGCCGGATTGGGAGATGGTGATGATCAGTTGTTTCGGATCGGCAATCACGTCGCGGTAACGGTATTCGCTGGCGATTTCGACGTCGGTCGGCATTTTGGCGATGGATTCGAGCCAGTATTTGGCGGTCAGCGCGGCGTAGTAGGACGTGCCGCAGGCAAGGATTTTGATGCTGCGGATGCCGTCGAACACTTCGCGTGCGTTTGCGCCGAAGTTTTCAGGTTCGAAGCCGCCGTCAAGGAAAACTTCGGCGGTATCGGCGATGGCGCGCGGCTGTTCGTGGATTTCTTTCTGCATGAAGTGGCTGTATGGACCCAATTCCAGCGAAGCGAGCGACAGTTCGGATACTTTGACGGTGCGTTGGGTTTCAGCACCGGTTTTGTCAATGAGTTTGTCGATGCCGTTTGCGCTTAGAAGGGCAATGTCGCCGTCTTCCAAATAGGCGATGCGGCGGGTAAAGGCGATGACGGCGGATACGTCTGAGGCGATGAAGGTTTCTTGGTCGCCCAATGCCACCAGCAGCGGGCAGCCCATGCGCGCAACGACCATTTCTTCAGGTTTGTCCTGTGCCATCACGGCGATGGCATACGCGCCGTGGAAACGGGCGGTGGCTGCGCGGACGGCTTCAAACAGTTTACCGCCGTTTTGGGTGTATTCGTGATTGACGCTGTGGGCGATGACTTCGGTGTCGGTTTGCGATTCGAAGGTGTAACCCAAGGCTTTGAGGCGTTCGCGTTCGGCTTCAAAGTTTTCGATGATGCCGTTGTGGACGACGGCAATCATGCCGCCGGAAATATGAGGGTGGGCGTTAGGCTCGGTTACACCGCCGTGGGTTGCCCAACGGGTATGGCCGATGCCGATATGGCCGAACACGCCTTTTTCGCGCGCGGCGTCCTCCATCAGCTGCACGCGGCCGACACGGCGCACGCGTTTGATTTTGCCGTCCATATTCACGGCGATACCCGACGAGTCGTAGCCCCGATATTCAAGGCGTTTGAGACCGTCGGTCAGAAAATCGACTACATTGTGATTGGCGCGGATAGCGCCGACGATACCGCACATATTAAGTTCCTTAGTATCAAAAGATTAACGAAATAACTGCCGTTCCGGCTCCCGGGAGTGGCAGCGGTAAAAAGCCGTTTTACATCATCCGAACGGCGCGGATTTGGGTTTCAGACGGCCTCTTGATGGAAAGGCCGTCTGAAAAACGGGTGGAATCGACCGAACCTTATTTCTTATCGCCTTTTTCCGGACGTACCCAGCCTTCGATCACGGTTTGGCGGGCGCGGGCGAGGGCGAGTTTGTTGTCTTCGACGTTTTTGGTAATCGTGCTGCCTGCGCCGGTCGTAACTTTGTTGCCGAGTTTGACGGGGGCGACTAAGACGCAGTTGGAGCCGATGCGGACTTCATCGCCGATGACGGTTTTGTGTTTGTTCACGCCGTCGTAGTTGGCAATAATCGTACCTGCGCCGAAGTTGGTTTTGCTGCCGACTTCGGCGTCGCCGATGTAGGTGAGGTGGTTGGCTTTGGTGCCTTTGCCGATGGCGGCGTTTTTGATTTCGACGAAGTTGCCGACGTGTACGTCGTCTGAAAGGCGGGCTTGCGGACGCAGGCGGGCGTAGGGGCCGATTTGGTTGTTTTGTCCGACTTCGCAGTCTTCGAGGTGGGAGAAGGGGGCGATTTTGCTGTTTGCGCCGATTTTGGCGTTTTTGATGACGCAGTTTGCGCCGATTTCGACGTTGTCGCCGATTTCGATGTCGCCTTCGAGGACGACGTTGACGTCAATCACGACGTCTTGTCCGTGTTTCAGACGACCCCTTAAGTCGAAGCGGGCGGGGTCGCGCAGGGTAACGCCTGCTTTGAGCAAGGCTTGCGACTGTTCGGTTTGGAAGATGCGTTCGAGTTCGGCGAGCTGGAGTTTGTTGTTCACGCCGGCGGCGAGGTGGGAGGCGCGCACTTGGACGGGATGGACTTTGATGCCGTCGGCAACGGCTTTGGCGATGAGGTCGGTCAGGTAGTATTCGCCTTGGGCGTTGTTGCTGGAGAGGCTGTTCAGCCAGTTTTCGAGTTTGGCGTTGGGCAGGACGAGGATACCTGTGTTGATTTCGCGGACGGCTTTTTGGGCGGCGTCGGCGTCTTTTTCTTCGACGATGGCGGTTACGCTGCCTTGGCTGTCGCGGATGATGCGGCCCAAGCCTGTCGGGTCGGCGGGAACGTCGGTCAACAGGCCGACTTCGCTGCCTGCGGCTTCGAGCAGGGTTTCGAGGGTGGCGGTGTCAATCAGGGGAACGTCGCCGTACAGCACCAGCGTGCGGCCTTCGGCGGCAAGGTGCGGCAGGGCGGTTTTGACGGCGTGGCCGGTGCCGAGCTGTTCGGTTTGTTCGACCCAGACGACGTCGCGTTTGACGGTGTCCAAAACTTGGTCTTTGCCGTGTCCGATGACGACGCAGATGTTTTGCGGATGGAGTGCGGCGGCGGTGTCGATAACGCGTTCGACCATGGGCTTGCCGCCGATGCGGTGCAGCACTTTGGGCATTTTGGAATACATGCGCGTGCCTTTGCCGGCGGCGAGGATGACGATGTTGAGGGGTGTGGCGGACATGATTTTCTTTCGGCGGGGAGGGCGGTTTTTAAAATGGAAAAAGGCCGTCTGAAAAAGCGTTTGGCGCGTGCCTTGCGTTTTCAGACGGCCTTCTGCTTATTTGGGCTGGATTTTTTCCCAATGCGTGCCGCGCACTTCTTGCTCTTCGGCGGAGCGGGCAGGCAGGATGGCATGCTGTTCGGGGCGGTATTGGTTGTTGCGCATGTTACGGGAGTAAGTGCCGTCTTCGTAGCTGACGGCGGTGCCGGTCGGGTATTTTTGGCGCAGGGTAGTTTGGCCTTGGCTGTTTTTGTAGGTTTCCCAAGAGCAGCCGGTCAATACGGCCATGACGGTAAAGAGGGCGAAGTAGCGCATTTCGTTTTCCTTTCAGGTAAAGCGTTATTTTAGCCGATTTGACGCAGACGGCATATACGGCAGCACATTAAGGTGCGGCAAGGCCGTCTGAAATTTTCAGACGGCCTTGTATGATTAGTCGGAAACTGTTTCGGCGGCAGCCGGAGCGGTTTCAACGGCGGGCGTTGCCGGAGCAGGTGTTGCCGGAGCAGGTGCGGCCGAAACGGACGGTGCGGTCGGCGGCAGGGCGGGCAGCAGTGGTTCGGGATTGACCGCTTTGCCGTTAATCCGCACTTCGAAGTGGAGTTTGACGCGGTCGGCATCGCTGCTGCCCATGGTGGCGATGGTGTCGCCCGCCCGCACGGTCTGGCCTTTTTTGACCAGCAGTTTGTCGTTGTGGGCGTAGGCGGTCAGCGTGCCGGGGTTGTGGCTGATGAGGATTAGGTTGCCGTAGCCGCGCACGCCGTTGCCGGCATACATGATTTTTCCGTCGGCCGCGGCTTTCACCGGGTCGCCCGGTTTGCCGTCGAAATCGATGCCTTTGTTGCGGCCGTCGTAGCGTGTCAGGACGGCGTTGTCGGACGGCAGGTTGAATTGCAGCCGTTTGTGCGGAACGGTCTGTTCGCCTGCGGTACCCGCGCCGCCTTTGCCGCCGGCGTTTTGGCGCACGCGCAGCAGTTGGCCGACGGAGATTTTCGACGGGTCGGACAGGTTGTTCCATTTGGCCAGGACGGCGGGTGTTTGGTTGAAACGCATGGCGATGCGGTTCAGGGTGTCGCCGCTTTGGACGCGGTAGTAGCCGTCGGGCGTGCCGGAGGGGTTGGAAGAGGCGCAGGCGACCAGCAGGGAGACGGCGGCGGCGCAGGAGAGGGTTTTGAGCGGGGTAAATAATGTTTTCATGGGGTAAGGATAGCAAAAGCGGCGGGTGTCGTGAATCGGGAAAGCACGGTGCGGGCGGTGCGGCGTTTTCAGACGGCCTGACGGGCGGGGCGGGGAAAACGCGCTTTTGCCGACGGCGGCGGGATGCGCGCCGTTCGGGCCGCTCGGGCCGTGCGGTGCGGTTTTACTTTTTTTTACCCCAGAACGGGTGCCGCGCCGCGTTGAAATTGCGGGCGGCAGGCTGTATTTTGCCCGTCTCGCGCAGGATGGATTGCGGTTACGGTTGCATGAGGAAAGGATACGGTTATGCGTTATTTCGGTTTCGGTTTGTTGGGCTTTGGCGTGTTGGAGGTGATGTCCGTCTTTTGGATGGTCGGGAGGATAGGCGGCGGCATGACTTTCGTGCTGATGGTGCTCAGCGCGATGGCCGGTGTGTTTATGCTGCGCCGCATGGGTTTGTCGGGCGTCCTGCTTGCGGCTTCGGCGGCACGCGGCGGCGGGAAGGTGTCGGCCTATCAGATGCTGTGGCCGGTGCGCTATGCCGTGGCCGGGCTTTTGCTGCTCAGTCCGGGCTTTGTGTCCACGGCGGCGGCCGTTTTGCTGATGCTGCCGTTTAAGGGCGGACGGGCGGCGGAGATGGCGCAGGAGCATATGTCGTTTACGGCCTATTCTTCCGGCATGCGCGGCGGCCGCAGCCGTGACGACGATGATGTCATCGAGGGCGAATACAGTACGGTGGACGGCAACGGAAGGCCGTCTGAAAAACTATTGCCGGAAGACAAACCTCCGCGTTAGACAGATATATTAAGGCCGTCTGAAAATAATCCGCCGCACTTGTTTGAGCGGCAATAATTTTCAGACGGCCTCTTTAATTTTCAGACGGCCGCCCCTATTTGGCGCGGCATTCGTTTATTTATTCAGACAAGAACACTACCATGAGCGATCAAGATTTTTACACCACATTGGGCGTATCCAGAACTGCGAGTGAGGACGAAATCAAAAAAGCCTACCGCAAGCTGGCCATGAAATACCATCCCGACCGCAATCAGGGCAATAAGGAAGCCGAGGAAAAATTTAAAGAGGTTCAGAAGGCCTACGACACCCTGTCCGACAAACAAAAACGGGCGATGTACGACCAATACGGCCATGCCGCGTTCGAACAGGGCGCAGGTGCGGGCGCGGGCGGCTTCGGCGGTTTCGGCGGCGCGCAGGGTTTCGATTTCAGCGATATTTTCAGCCAGATGTTCGGCGGCGGGGGCGGTGCGCGGCAGCAGAATTACCAAGGTGCCGATTTGCAGTATTCGGTGGAAATCAGCCTTGAGGAAGCCGCCAAGGGCGTGAAGAAACGCCTGACCATCCCGACTTACGAAGAATGCGACGTGTGCCACGGCAGCGGCGCCAAGCCCGGCACCTCCGCCACCACCTGTTCCACCTGCCGGGGTTCGGGTACGGTACACATCCGCCAGGCGATTTTCCAAATGCAGCAAACCTGTCCCGCCTGCCACGGCTCGGGCAAGGAAATTAAAGACCCGTGCCTGAAATGCCGTGGCGAGGGCAGGGTGAAGGCCGGCAAAACGGTGGAAGTGGATATTCCGGCCGGTATCGACGACGGCCAGCGCATCCGTCTGAGCGGCGAGGGTGAACCCGGCCGCAACGGTGCGCCGGCGGGCGATTTGTATATCTCCGTGCATGTGAAGGCGCACAAAATTTTCGAGCGCAACGGCCTCGACCTGCATTGCGAACTGCCGATCAGCTTTACCGTCGCGGCATTGGGCGGCGAAGTGGAAGTGCCGACTTTGGACGGGAAGGTGAAACTGAACATCCCGAAAGAAACGCAAACCGGCCGCCGCATGCGCGTGAAAGGCAAAGGCATCAAATCGCTGCGCTCCAGCGCGACCGGCGATTTATACTGCCACGTCCTGGTGGAAACGCCGGTCAATCTGACCGACCGCCAGAAAGAGCTGTTGGAAGAATTTGAAAAAATCTCCACCGGCATGGAACGCAGTCAAACGCCACGCAAAAAATCCTTCTGGGACAAAGTGGGCGATCTCTTCGACTGATCCGTCCGGCCAAACGGCAGGGGAAGGCCGTCTGAAAACCGTATTGCCGTTTTCAGACGGCCTTTTGCCTGTATACGCCGAACCGCCGCAAAGCCGTAACCCCCAAACATGGCGGTTTTTCGGCGATACCGTTATATTCCCGTTTTCACATTAAAAGGCGACCGCAGTGTCCGCACCCTTCAAACCTTTTTCAGACGGCCTCAAGCTGCTTTATCAGGCAGGATTTCTGCATCCGCGCAACCTGAGCGCGCTCGCCTTCGGTATGCTACGGCACGGCTTCAACCTCCAAGCCCTGCTTTATCAGGCCGCCCGGCTGCATCCTTTTCAGACGGCCGTCTGCGGCAACGACAGCCGTACGGACTGGCAAACCCTGTATCTCGACAGCCGCCGCTACGCCTCCGTATTGTCCGAATACCCCGCTTGGCGGCAACGGCGGAAAACGGCCGTCCTCTGCCGCAACACGTCCGAATCCGTTGCCGTCTTGAGTGCGCTGTCGGCGGGCGGAATGCCCGTACTCCTGTTCAATGCCGACATGAGCACCGAACAGCTGCACACGCTGCTTCGGCAATACGATCCCGGACTGCTGCTGACCGACGACGGCCTGTCCGCCAAGGTCGGCGGCCTGCCGTTTGATGCCGTATCGTTCGGCGAACTGGCCGCCGCCGCGCAACGCATCGAAACGCCGAAGCCGCTTCCTCGGCGCACCGCAGGAGAAATGCTGGTGCTGACGGGCGGTACGGGCGGCAACAGCCGCATCGTCCGACGGAAAACCAGCGCGCGCATCAGCGTCCTGCCGATGCTGGTGTTGCTGAAAACGCTGCGGCTCCACCAAAGGCAAAATGTTTACATCGCCCCGCCGTTCTATCACGGCTACGGCATCGCCGCGCTGTATTTCAGCCTTGCCCTGCGCCGCACCATGCTGCTGACCGAACGTTTTGACGCCTGCGGTGCCGCCGAACTGATAACGCGCGAACAGGCGGAAATAGCCGTACTCGTGCCGACCATGCTTTATCGGCTGCTGGATGCCATGCCGCAAAAAGGCCGTCTAAAAACCGTCCTGACCGGCAGCGCGATGCTTTCGGCCGAAGCCGCACGCCGCACACTCGGGCAATGGGGAAACGTGCTGTACAACCTGTTCGGCACAACGGAGACAGGCTTCGCCCTGATGGCCGCGCCGGAACAACTGGCGGCCAAACCCGACAGCATCGGCCGGCCGTTTCCCGGCGTTACCGTCGAAATCCGACGCACCGACGGCAGCCTCTGCGGCATCGGCGAAACCGGCAGCCTGTGGTTGAAAACGGGCTGGTCGGCGCAAAGCCGCAACCACGATGTCTGCACCGGCGACCTGGCGAAAGCCGATGCCGACGGCGACATCTTCCTGCAAGGGCGTGCGGATGATATGGCCGTTTGCGGCGGGGAAAACGTCTATCCGCAAGATGTCTGCCGCATGACCGAACAGCATCCGAAAGTCAGGCAGGCGGCCGTGTTGGTTATCGAACACGCCGAATACGGGCAGGCACTGGCACTGTTTGCCGAAGCGGAAAAAGGACTCGACGTGGCAGCATTGCGCCTATGGCTGGCCGGACGGCTGGCGCGCTACCAAATGCCGCAACGCATCGGCATCACCCGCGAACTGCCGATTAGCGAAGCGGGAAAAATCGACCGCCGCCAATTGAACGAATGGCTGTCGGCACATTGCGAACGCGACTTCCTGCTGTGAGAATGCCGCCCGCGCTTTCCTGAACCGCATTTGCCTGCCAAGCTTTGCCCCCCCCGTTTTCAGACGGCCTCATACCGTTGCCGCCATCACATGCCGTCCGCCGACGCGGTTATAATCCGCCCAAACACACAAATCTTCCCCATCATGCGCCAAACCGTCTTTATCGCCGACCTACACCTCTCCGACGACACGCCCGACCTGAACCGCTTGTTTTTACAGGCCTTGAAAGACTGGCAGGGCAAAGTGGATGCCTTGTATATCCTCGGCGACCTGTTCGAAGTCTGGCTGGGGGACGACATGCCCGACCATGCCGCCGTGCAGATTGCCGAAGCCCTGCGCGATTTTTCCGCCCATGCGCCCGTTTACTTCATCTGCGGCAACCGCGACTTCCTGCTTGGCGCGCAGTATGCCGCCGCCGCAGGCATGACCCTGCTGCCCGAAGTCCGGACGCTGAATCTGTATGGCAGGCATTACCTCATTTCCCACGGAGACGAAATGTGTACCGATGATACCGCCTACCAACGTTTCCGCCGCATCATCCGCCTGCCGTGGCTGAAAAAAATCCTGCTTGCCCTGCCGCAAAAATGGCGGCGCAAAATCGCCGCCGATATGCGCGCCGCTAGCAAACGGCGCAAACGTGAAATTGGCCTGAGCCCGATTTCCGACGTTGCCGAATACGGCGTTCAGACGGCCTTAAAGCAATACCCGCAAACGGAAATCCTCATCCACGGCCACACCCACCGCCCCGCCGTCCACAGCCACACTGTCGGCGGCCGGACCATCAGCCGCTATGTTCTGCCCGACTGGCACGGGAGAGAGGGCGGATATTTGTCTGTGTCCGAACGGGGCTGCGCATTACACGGCCTGCCGGCGAAACAAGGACAATAAGCGGAAACCGGAAAGGCATTGGGTAAAAAGCCACAGATTCGGCGGCATGATGGAAAAACGGATAAGCAGAACAAAAGCCTGCTTGATAGGGAAGGCGGGTTTGTGGTATAAACCGCGTTTTACTTTTTCAGAAGTTTGGAGTTAAACCATGGCACGAGTTTGTAAAGTGACCGGAAAACGCCCGATGAGTGGCAATAACGTGTCGCACGCCAATAATAAAACCAAACGTCGTTTTTTGCCTAACTTGCAAACACGCCGTTTTTGGGTTGAGAGTGAAAACCGCTGGGTTCGCCTGCGCGTATCCAATGCCGCATTGCGCACCATCGACAAATTGGGCATCGATGTCGTTTTGGCCGATTTGCGTGCACGCGGCGAAGTCTGATTTGAAACAGCCGATTTAAGGAATTACTGCAATGCGCGATAAAATCAAACTGGAATCGAGTGCGGGTACTGGTCATTTCTACACCACTACCAAAAACAAACGCACTATGCCCGGCAAACTGGAAATCAAAAAATTTGATCCGGTTGCCCGCAAACACGTTATCTATAAAGAAACCAAATTGAAATAATCCGGTTTCGAAAGCAGCCGCACCGTATTGCGAATAATTGATTGGCAAGATGGTGCGGTTTTTGTATGGTGAGGCCGTCTGAAAATCGATAATCCGTTTTCAGGCGGCCTCTCTTTGTCTGGAAACTGTTACTGTATATAGTGAGTAGAGGGCTTTTGTACAATAGATTTGATACAAAAGCAGTATAAGGGACATTGTAATTTTGCGGCGGCAATGATTCTATCCGCATCGCCCCGATTATTCGGCCGTTAAGCAAGGTATAGATTTTAAAAGAGAATATTGTAGTTGGATTTTAAGAAGGAAGTTCATCCTACTTATTAAGTATGAGTGTTTTTTTGAATTGGTTTATGTAGAATGCCGCCTCTTTTCCCCTGTTTTAAAATTATTATAAAGAAATATGTATGAAAATCAGCGCAAGAAATCAATTGAAAGGTAAAGTCGTTTCAATCGAAACCGGTTCTGTAAACGCCATTATTCACCTCGACATCGGCGGTGGTAATGTGATTTCTTCAACCATCTCCATTGAGTCCGTTAAAGAATTGGATTTGGCTGTAGGCAAAGAAGCTTATGCAATCATTAAAGCCACTTCCGTTATGGTTGGCGTAGAATAATCCATTCTTCTTTGGAAAAAACAACCGCGCTTGGAAAAGTGCGGTTGTTTTTTTATGTGTGTCGGCTTTTATGCAAGATATGCTGAAAAATGAACGTGATTTATTGTCAAACCCGCTGTCTTTCAGATTTGTAAAATGAATGTTGTGAAGTTGGATGGACTGCGCTTCAAATTGGAGTCAAACAGCCTCAAATCTGCCGAATTCTTCCAACAGAATCCGCAAAACCGTCTCCGTCGTTGCCGATTGTACGCGATAGGGAGTTACCGCATATACGTCTATTTCGGGCAGCCGCCAGTCTGGCAGTACGGCTTTCAGACGGCCTGAGGCCAAGTCGGCTGCGACGTCGCCATCGAGGAAAATTGCCACGCCCAATCCTGCTTTGACCAGTTCGGTCAATGCGCTCAGCTGGCTGCAATGCAGGTCCTGCCCGATATGCAGTGTGAAAAAATCTGTGCCGCGATGCATGGGCAGGTTGGCCGGTGCGTAATACAGCCAGTCCAGCGCGGCCAAATCCTGCGGCTTTTCAACAGTGTGTGCCGCCAAATAGGCGGGAGACCCGCAAATCCGCCATTGTTGGCGGGTAAGGAAACGGGCGACCAGATTTTCGTCGTCCAAAGCATGTTCTCCGCCGCGCAGGGCGATGTCCACCGTATCGCGCTGCAAATCCAGCAGCGAATCGCCGAATACAAGCAGCGGCCTGATGGCGGGATGTTCCGCCTTCAAACGCCGCAGGCTGTTATGCAGTGCGGGATGGGCGGCGATGCCGGAGGGCAGGGCGATTTTGATTTCGCCGCCGATTTCGGTTTTGACATTTTCCAGCATGGCAAACGCATCGTCCGCACAGGCCAGCAGGCGGGTGCAGGAAGCGGCCAGCGCGCGCCCCGCCTCGGTGGGGGCCATCCTCCGTGTGCTACGGTTAAGCAGTTTTACACCGTATTGACGTTCCAGCCGCCCGATATGTTGGCTGACGGCAGACGGGGTCATGCCCAGCGCTGCAGCGGCGGCGTTCATGCTGCCGTGTTCGAGGACGGTGGCGAAAACGAGCAGGGGTTTGATGTCTTGCATTCTTCCATGATGAGGCCGTCTGAAAGTTTGGTTTTAACGAAGTCCAAACGCTTTCAGACGGCCTTCTATTTCGATTGTTTAGTTTAGCTTCACAATAATAACAGTAAAACGGGGATTATCAAGCGTTTCAGACGGCCTTAAAATGCGTTTATCTAATCAATCACACCTCAACAAGGAGTCAAACATGAAAATCGCAGTCATCGGTGCAACAGGTTACGTCGGCAACGCAGTGGTTCAAGAATTGGCAGGTCGTGGGCATGAAGTGACCGCTTTTGCGCGCAATACGGATAAAGTGTTCCAAGCGCAAAATGTCGCCGCCGTCTCCGCAGATGTCAACGCGGCGGATTTTGCCGACAAGCTGGCAGGCTTTGACGCCGTGGTCAGCGCGTTCAATCCCGGCTGGACCAATCCCAATATCGGCGCAGATTTCACACGCGGCGCAAACAGCATCGTCGAAGCGGCAAAAGCGGCGCAAGTACCGTATCTCTTAATCGTCGGCGGCGCGGGCAGCCTGTATGCCGCGCCTGATCTGCAAGTTGTCGATACGCCCGACTTCCCCAAAGCCATTTACGACGGCGCCAATGCCGCACGCCACCTCTTGACGGCACTCCTGCCGCGCCGCGATGTGAACTGGTCTTTCGTTTCCCCTCCGGCACGACTGGGCGCGGACGGCGGGTTCGGCGAAGACAAAACCGGCAAATACCGCTTGGGCAAAGACGATTTGCTGATGGACGGTGAAATTCCGGCAGGCATCAGCGTGGCGGATTTGGCAGTCGCCATCGCTGACGACGCAGAAAACAAAGCGCATTTGTTTGAACGCTTTACCGTTGCCGCCGTTTAGTCGGATAAGGTAAAAGGCCGTCTGAAAACCGTCGCTGTCAACGCAACTTTGCCTCATCCGAAAAGCGCGGGTTCGTAGCGAACAAACAGGCTTATCGGTGGATAGGCCTGCTCCGCTACAATGTTGCCGCATCGGGCCGCCTTGTGGCGAAAGCGTGCCAATCCGCCGTGTTGCTTGCATTCCCTGACCAAGCTGCTTAAACTGCCGCCTTTCGAATTCCGGCCGTCGCACACAAAACAAACATGGAAGACCCCTTCCGTTTTTTCAGACGGCCTTACCCTACCCGAAAGGATTAACGACGCAATGGACTTCAGCTGGTTGGCCGAACCGCAAACCTGGATCGGTTTTGCCACTTTATTACTCTTGGAAGTGGTGCTCGGCATAGACAATCTGGTTTTCGTGGCAATCCTTGCCAACAAAGTCAAACCCAAATCCCGCGATCGCGCCCGACTGACCGGCCTCTCGCTTGCCGTCTTAATCCGCATCATCATGCTCGGCTTCATGGCACACATCATGACGCTGACCAAGCCCTTCCTCCACCTCGGCAGCCTCAGCGTTTCAGGCAAAGACCTGATTATGCTCGCAGGCGGACTCTTTCTGCTCTATAAAGCCACCACCGAGCTGCACGAACGCCTCGAAGGGGCCAATCACTTCGCCGTAGCGGATACGCAGAAAAAGCATGCCCCTTTTTGGAGCGTTGTTGCCCAAATACTGATTCTCGATGCCGTTTTCTCCATCGATTCCGTCATTACCGCCGTGGCCATGGTTGAACACATCGTCGTCGCCATGGCGGCCGTCGTCGTCGCCATGACCGTGATGATATGGGCCAGCAAGGCCCTGACCGATTTTGTGGACCGCCATCCCACCGTCGTCATGCTCTGTTTGGGATTCCTGCTCATGATAGGCTTCAGCCTGATTGCGGAAGCCTTCCACTTCCAAATCCCCAAAGGCTATCTCTACGCCGCCATCGGTTTCTCCATCCTGATTGAAATTTTCAACCAGGTATCGATGAAGAACACCAAGAAAAAAGACTACATCGGCAGCTCTTGGCGGCAACGCACCGCAGAAAACGTCCTCGGCATGATGGGCATACGCGAAAGCATTCTGGCCAACGCGGGCGAAGAAGCGGAAAACAGCGAACATTTCGAAGAAAACGAAAAATCCATGATACGCAGCGTTCTGACCTTGGCCGAACGCCCGATACTCGGCGTGATGATTCCCCGCCGCGACATCGAACGGCTCGACATTTCGCAAAGCAAAGAAGAACAACGCCGCCAGTTGCAAAGCACGCCTTACTCCCGCCTGCTCGTCGTCGGCAAGGCCGGCGTGGACGAACCGTTGGGCTATATCAACAAAAAAGACTTGCTTAACCAACTGCTTGCCGATGGCGAACTCAATATTCAGACGGCCTTGCGCCAGCCGTTGATATTGCCCGACAGCACCACCGCCTTGAATGCCATCGAACTGTTTCGCCAACAAAGCGCGGATTACTCGTTGGTTGTAGATGAGTTCGGCGCCGTGCTCGGCATGGTTACCATGAAAGACCTACTTGAAACCATCGCCGGCGAATTTCCGGAAGAGTTCGAACGCGCCGAAGAACCTGTTTTGCAGGCTGACGGCCAAGCCGACAGCTTCACCGTAGACGGTGCGCTCGAATATGTCGAACTCGCCCCCCAGCTCAACCTACCGCCGCAGGAAGAAGATGCCGCCTTCCACACCGTAGCCGGCCTGATTATGGAAGAACTGGAAAACCTGCCCGAAATCGGCGAAAGCGTCGATTTCCACGGCTGGCGTTTCGAAGTATTGGAAAAAGCAGGCCAGCGCATCGAACGGGTGAAAATCAGTAAAATCCCTGAAGAAGAATAAGTTGTCTCAAATTGCCCGTTGCGTCTGAAGGCCGTCTGAAACCATCAATTTTCAGACGGCCTTTCTAAATTGCAATAAACAAAATATTCATAATAAACAATCATGAAAATCGGGATGGTCTGTGTTCGGATAAAATCCGTTGACAAAGTTTCGGGTTCGGAATAGAATGCGTGTCTCTTCCCCGATAGCTCAGTCGGTAGAGCGACGGACTGTTAATCCGCAGGTCCCTGGTTCGAGCCCAGGTCGGGGAGCCAAATTTAGAAAAAGCCAAGTTTTTAAAGCTTGGCTTTTTCTTCGTCTAAAATCTAATCAAATAAAAGAGGCCGTCTGAAAACATCACCCGATTTCAGACGGCTTTTTAACGGGAATGATGATTTTCGGGCAAACCTCGTGCTGTTATAATAACCATTCTTTACATTTTATCTCACAACCTTGATTCCCACTGAAAGGAAGATTGATGAAAAGTTTTGGCAGCACGCTGTTTATTCTGGGTCTTTTAGCGTTTGGTTTGAACTATATGAATGCCGTGCCTAAAGTATTGGCATGGATTTATACATGGGGTGAAGACACGGCTATGTGGATTAAGGCCGGGATTACGGGCGGCGGCGCGCTGATTTGGCTCTTGGGTCATTTCGCGGAAAAAGGTGCGGAAGAAACCGACGCAGAAGAAGAGTAAGTTTAATCAGAGGCCGTCTGAAAACGGATTTTCCGTTTTTTCAGACGGCCTTTCTTGTTTTCAGGTTAATATGGATACCATTGTTCATTCTTTATCTGACGGGCGTCGGATTACCGTCCGCATCAAGCGCAACGCAAGGAAAAATATCATTCTGCGTCCGATGGCGGCAGGTGCGGTCAGTGCAACGATACCGCCTTGGTTGGGGCGGAGGCAGTTGTCGGCGTGGCTGTCGGAGCGGGAAGATTTACTGTTGTCGGTGTTGTCGCGCGCGGCCGTATTGCCGGTTGAAGAAAGCCTGCCGTCTAAACTTTGGCTGCATGGGGAGCAGTTGGATTTGGTGTCGGGCGGGCATGAGGGCGTATTGTTGCTGCCTTCGCGTGTCAGTGTGGCGGAAGCCGGAGTGGAGGAGCAGAAGGAGTTGTTGCGGAAAGAGTGGCGGCGGCGTGCTGCCGAGACATTGCTGCCGCGCCTGGTTGGCCATGCGGGCCGTTTGGAATTCCAACCTGCGGCAGTGGCTTTGTCGAATGCCAAAACTTTCTGGGGCATTTGCCGCCGTACCGCAGGGATACGCCTCAACTGGCGGCTGGTCGGCGCGCCTGATTTTGTGGTGGACTATGTTTGCGTGCATGAGCTTTGCCATCTTCCGCATCCGAACCACAGCCGCGATTTTTGGAGTTTGGTCAATCGGCATACGCCGCACACGCAGGCAGCCAAGCTGTGGTTGAAACAGTATGGGCGGGAGTTGTTTGTTTTGGGATAGGTGGAAAATCTGTTGCCTGCTTTTTGAGGCCGTCTGAAAGTGGCAATCGGGATAAGGACGGAAACCGATAATCAAATGATTTGGCGGCTTAAATTAAGATATGCCGTAAGCAGTCAGCTAGAAATTTAGAAGTGGTAAAGGGAAGGGGATACTGAATGATGACAGCTTGTTAGTGGTGCCCGGGACCGGAATCGAACCGGTACGTCCGTATTAGGGACGACGGATTTTAAGTCTAACATCTTATTTTATTTAAATTATAACTATTTGATAATGCTGAAAGTGATGCCTGCACAAATCCATCATTTGCAGCCTAACAGAGTCTGAATCAGCCACATTCAGGCACAAATCAGACACAAGCCTGTAAAGAACAAAAAACGTAAACATCCATGCGGATTTTTACGTTTTTCTTTTTTGCAGAAGCATAATTTAAGGAATTGAAGCAATGTTTGTAAAAGTTGTATTGATGGCCGCACTGGCCGCCATACCGGCACTCGCTACCGCAAAGACCCAACCCGCTGCCGTTTCGCAGCGGGTTTTGTTTTCCCAACTGGCACAGCAGTGTGGCAAAGACGTCCATCCCGATACCCTGCAGGCCGTTGCCCGTGTCGAAAGCCAGTTCAACCCCTATGCCATCGGCGTGGTGAAAGGTGCGCTGCCCCGCCAGCCGCGCAGCATGGCCGAAGCGGTTGAAGCGGCCAAAATGCTGCACGCGCAGGGTAGGAATTTCAGTATGGGGCTGATGCAGGTAAACCGTTACAACCTGAAAAGCTACGGGCTGGACTACCGCACGGTGTTCGACCCCTGCACCAATGTGCGTACAGGTGCGGCAATCCTGTCCGACTGCTTCAAGCGTACGGGAGGCAGAGGACAGACTGATCTGCAAAAAGCCTTTTCCTGCTATTACAGCGGCAATTTCCGTACCGGTTTCCGTGCCGATTTCAAGGGGCAGCCGCCGTATGTGGTCAAAATCCTCAATGCCGCGCGGCAGAACCATGCCGGACAGACGCTCGCTTACAGCGTGCCGGCGGTGAATCCGGCGGTGATGCCGGTTGCAGCCGGCAAGCAAGAGAAAGCCGTCCGGCATCAGCCTGTCGGACAGAAACAAGCCGCGCAACCTTCCGGCAATGTTCTGCCTGCGGCCTATACCGCAACCGTCTCCGAACAGACGGCTGCCGAAACAGCCCCTGTCCGCAAACGCGAAGCGTGGGATGCTTTCGGCGATTTTTAGACTGTACACAGCTTTTATCCGAATCCGGCCGCCTGCCGCAAACGACGGGCGGCGGAATGCTTTCAGGCCGTCTGAAAGCGCAACCGCGCCCTTTAAGGGCGTTTTTTTATTAACCGACTATGGAGTTGAAAAACATGAACCAAAACAACGCAGCCGCTGTGCTGCACGATACGGGAAAACGCAAAGCGGCAGCCGACCGCGCCGCACGCTTCCTGCTGATGTTCGTATTGGCCTTCGGGGCACAGGCGGCAATGGCGGCGGGCGGGTTTTCCGAAGCCACCGGACCTCTGGAAAAAGTCCGCGATACGATTTACACGATCGTCGGCATTGTCGCCACCATCGCCCTGCTTTGGCAATGCGCACTGGGTTTTATGCAGAAAAAAGAATGGCCTGACGTGCTGGGTACCTGTCTGTGGATTGTCAGTGCGGGCGCGGGCATCGCTTTGGCAACTTACCTGTTTACCCAGGGTGGCAAAATGAAGTTCAGCTAAGCGCGTTCAGGCCGTCTGAAAACGCAGTTTCGGCGCAGCCGAAAAAGTTTTCAGACGGCCTGTTTTCATGCAAACGAAAAGGAGTTCGCGTCATGAGCGACGAAAACATCGACACCGAGTTTCCCACTTACAACGGCATGAACCGCCCCGCCATGTTTTTCGGGGTGCCGATGATGCCGATGGTGCTCTGTATTTTGGGATCGGTATTCGCCGGCATGTTCGGACAGTTGTTTGTCGGCAAGGCGGCATTGCTGCTGGTCGGTTTGAACATCCCGGTTTACTTCGGCCTCAAAACCGTCAGCGCGAATGACGATCAGGCAGTGAGAATTTACGCGATGGAGGCCAAATGGCTGCTGCGCCGCATCGGAGCGGGCGCGGGGCTGTCCACTTTCACACTGCACGCAGGCAGATACGGAAGACAAAAAGATGACTACAAAGATTACCAGCGACTACTGGGGCAAAACCCTCAACAGAACGGCATCGGCAGCGGATTTTCTGCCGAAAGTCTGCCAACACGTCAGCAATGAGGTGGTGTATTACGAAAGCGGCCACTACGGCTTTGTGATCAAAATGGAAGGACTGCCGTTCGACGGCGTGGACGACAACCGCCTGTTTACCTACTTTGCCAACCTCCGCGCCGTACTGACCGGCGTCGGCAAGAGCCTCGGCAACCGCGGCGCGGTATGGACGACGCTCAAACGCGAGCGCATCGACTTCGACCGCGAATACGGATTCGACAATGCTTTCTGCCGCCGTTTCGCCCACGATTATCTGCGCCGCTTCCGCGAAGAGGACTACTACGAAAACCGCTTCTACCTGTCCCTGCTGATCAAAGCCGACAGCATCGATGCCGGCATCAAAGAATGCAACGAACAGATGCAGATTCTGCTGCGCGCACTCGAACCCTATGCGCCGCAGGTATTGTCCGCATGGCAGAATCCCGAAGAGGTGGCCTTTTCAGACGTGTACCGCTTTTACGGCAGCCTGATCAACGGCCGTGCCGCCAATATCCCGCTGTCGCCGCAATCGGCCTACAAAACCATCCCTGCCGCCAACCTGCATTTTGGCACCGACATCTGTGAGATCCGCCCCGAAAGCGGCGGCCGCAAATACGCGGTGATGTACGATTTGCGCGATTTCGGTCTCTCCAAACCGAAAATCCTGACCAATATCCTGACCCTGCCGTGCGAGTTCACGCTCACGCAAAGTCTGATTTTTATCAGCCCCTACGAGATGCAGCAGAAAATTAAACGGCAGCTTCACAACTTCGCTTCGGTGGACGACAAAGCCGTCAACCAGCAAATCGAATTAGAGGACGCGCAGGGCAGGCTGATGGCGGGCGAAATCATGTTCGGCGACTACTCGTCTGCTCTGACCGTATTCGGCGGCACGCCTGCCGAAGCCGTCGGTAACGGCGCCAAAGCCTATTCCGCCTTTCTCAATTCCGGCGGCTTCCGCTTTATGAAGGCAGGCTATTCCGCACCGTCCACATGGTTCAGCCAGATTCCCGGCTGCAAAGACCGGCCGCGCAGCTTCCCGAAAACCACGGAAAACCTTGCCTGCACTTTCGGCATCCACAACTACTCGCACGGCAAAAAACACGGCAATCCGCTGGGTGACGGCAGCGCGGTGATGCCGCTGCAGACCGTTTCTAAAACCGTGTATGACTTCAACTTCCACTTTACCAATCCCAAAGACGACAACATCGGTGAAAAAATCGCCGGCCACACCCTGATACTGGGTGCTACCGGCGCGGGCAAAACCACCCTGCAATGCGCCCTGATGGCCTTTGCCGAACGCTTTGCCCCCTACATATTCGCCCTTGATTTGGACAGGGGTATGGAGATTTTCATCCGCGCCATCGGCGGCAGCTACTTCGCACTGGAAGCAGGCGTACCTACCGGACTTAATCCCTTCCAACTGCCCGATACCCCGTCCAACCGCGAGTTTCTCTACACGCTGGTTGGCATCTGCGGCCAGAACGAAGCCGGCAGGCTGACAGCAGCAGAGGAAAAGCAGATACAGGATGCTGTGGACGCACTGATGGACTTGGACTGGCACATGAGGCGTTTCAGCCACCTGCTGCAGCACATTCCCAATCTGGCCGATCCCGACTGCCTGTATGTGCGGCTGGCCAAGTGGTGCGAATCCGAAAACGGCCGCTTTGCATGGTGTTTGGACAACCCCGAGAACCGCTTCGATCCGGCAGATTTCTGGCGCGTCGGCTTCGATCTGACCGACATTCTCAAAGACGGCTATCCGCCCACCGCTCCGGTACTGGCCTATATGTTCCACCTGCGCAACATCATGATGGACAAAGTGGCGGAAAAAGACGGATTGCTGGCCAGCATCATTGAAGAGTTTTGGTGGCCGCTGCGCTTTTCGGCAACGGAAGAGCTGATGCTGAAAATCCTCAAAACCGACCGCAAACGCGGCGGCTGGCTGATTCTGGTTTCCCAGTCGCCGGAGGATGCCATCAACAGCAGCATCTTCCCGGCCATCGTCCAGCAGACGCCGACCAAAATCTTCCTGCCCAACCCCGACGCCGAATACGAAGGCAGCTACCAGCGCTGCGGCATCAGCAGAAAAGAGTACCAACAGCTGGTGGAACTGCCGCTGGAAAGCCGCACCTTCCTCGTCAAGCAATCCAAACAGTCTGCCTTTGCCAAACTGGACTTGTTCGGCATGCACGAAGCCATCGCCGTATTGTCCGGCAATACCGCCAACGTCGAGCTGCTGCACCGCACGATGGAGGAATACGGCGAAGACGTGCGCGACTGGTACCGGCCCTTCGTTACGGCGGCCACCAAAGGCCGTGCCGACTTCGGGCAGGCTGAAAGCTGATCGTTTCCAACCATAGCCGCGCGGGCAACCGCCGGCTTTTTTTATCCTTAAGGAGTATTAAGATGACAAAACAACGTTTGTCCAAATTGGCTGTAGCCGTTCTGCTTTCCGGCGGTCTTGCTGTTTCCGTGCCGGCCTTTGCAGGCGGTATTCCGGTTTTTGACGGAGCGGCAGTTGCCCAAGCCATCCAGCAGGGCATTCAAATGAAGCAGCAGATAGAAAATCAGATCAAACAGATTAACGAGCTCAAATCGCAGGTCAAGGCACTCACCGGCAGCCGCAACATCGGCAAACTGCTGCGCAACGAAGCGCAGGAAGCCCTGCCGGACGAATGGAAGGCCGTCTACGAAGCCGCCAAAAAACAGGGCGGCAGTGGCGGCAAAGACCTGCTCTCCGGCAAAGCCTACGACGCCAAAAACAGCGACGAACGGCTGATCAAACAGTTCGACATGACGCTGAAATCCATCAAGGACTCGCAGCTTCGGATGAAAAACATCAGCGCCCTGCTCGATCAGGTAGACAAAACGCAGGATGCCAAAGCGGCGGCCGATTTGCAAAACCGCATTGCTGGCGAGCAGGCGAAAATCCAGCAAAACCAAATCAATCTTGATACAATGGCGCGTCTGTACGAAATGCAGAAAGAAATCGACGAGCGCAACTTCGCCCTGCGCAACAAATGCGCCCGGGCGGCAAAACACGGCTGGAAGGAGCAGGGATGCTGACCGGCCTTTTTTAAAGGAAACAAATGATGAAAAGCATACGGGCTTTGCTGTTGTGTGCGGCTGCTGCTGCCATTCTGGCCGGATGCGGCGGCAGTTCCGCCGATTCCGAGCTTAGACGGCAGTTGGAAGAAGAAGAGGCCAATGATCACAGAGAAAAATGCGCCCGCGCCGCAAAGCACGGCTGGACGGCGGAAATGAAGGAATGGGGCTGCCCGCAAAATGCGGCCGCATCCCAAAGCAACTAAATACCGTTATGCGCCCTGTAGGCCGCATCCTAAAAAAGGATGCGGCCTTTTCTTTTCCCAAGGAGCAAAAAATGGCCACGAGCATTTTTACCGATTTGTCCAAAGAGTTTGTCGCCACGCTGGGGGACAATCTGTTTTCTGCGGTCGGCAGTTTCATTTCCGGCCTTGCGCCGCTGTTTGCCGCAGGTTTCGGGATTTATGTCATGATTGTTGCGCTCAACGCCTACAACCGGGGGTTGGACGATAACATTATCGATATGGCGAAGAAGTTTGTCGGGTGGATGATCGTCATTTCCTGCGCATTCAACGCTTCGCAATATTCCGAAATAGCCAAGTTAATCTATTCCTTGCCTGAAAACATGGCATCATTATTCAGCAACAAATCCTTCGATGCGAGCGCGTTTGACGCCAGCGCGCAGAAACTGGATGCACTACTGGACAAGATTACCACGCTGGCCGACAGTAAAAGCGGCATTGACGGCGTCGGCTTCAAAATCAGTGTTACCGCCAAAATCTGGCTGGTCGTCTTTTTGTGCGGCAACCTGATGCTGGCGATGTCTTTTGCCTACTACATCGTAACCAAGATCTGTCTGGCGATGACCATCATGGTCGGCCCGCTGTTCGTCGGCATGATGCTGTTTCCGGCAACACGGCAGTACGGCATGAACTGGATCGGCCAGTGTCTGAACTATACGGTAACGGTGGTGCTGTTTTCGATTCTGGGCATGGTTCAGACGGCCTATTTCGACAGCCAGATAGACAAATACATCACCGGAGATATCGCCACAGACCTAATAGCGGCAGAAATGCTGCCGCCGATATTTTTCCTGATGACCTTGTTCTTCGTACTGGCCGCAATTAAGATACCGGGAATCGCTTCCGCATTAACGGGCGGCGCGAGTATGGAAGGATTTGCCGCCGGTCTGGTGCGGGCGGTATCGCATAGCAACCTGCTGACCCGGATGGGGCGCGGCGCGTCTGGAATGTTCGGCAACCGTGCCCGTACCGGCGGTGCCATCGGCAGGCGTTAGTTTCCGACAAACCATAGGGAGGGTTTATTATGCTGTCACGCTTTTTGTTGGTCATCATCCTGTCGTTTCCCGTGCTGGGTTATTTCTTCCACGGCACAAAACTGGGACAGTTTTTCGGGATGATGGCCGGATTCTCCGTTATTTTCTTCGTTTTGGCCGCCTGTTCCAACGGCCGCCCCTACGACGGGCACTGACTGTCGCCGTCCGTTTGCTCATACCGGCCTTCTCCTTTGCGGAAGGCCGCTTTTGTTATTGATGAAAGGTAAAATCGAAAAATGTTTTTCAAACTTTCCGCCGCCGCGCTTGCAGCGGCCTTTTTATTGTCTGCCTGCGCCCACCGCGCACCCAAACCGCACGGCAAACCCTTTCCGATCAACGTACCGCAGTTGCAAGCTGCGGACAGCACCGCCAAAACCACGGAGCAGCCATGAATCAAAAAGCACAACAGCCGTCCGCCCAAGACAAAGCCGTGCCGCCCTTGAAATTTATCCAAGCCGCCCGTGCCTTTGAAACCGCAGAAATCGACCGTGTCCGTAAAAACGCCAAAATCGCATGGCGCATTTCCGCCGCCTGCCTGCTGATTACCGGTTTGGCCGTCGGCGCCGTTGCCGGCCTTACCCCGCTTAAGACCGCCCTGCCGTTTCTTATCCGGGTGGACAACAACACCGGTGCCACCGATATTGTTACCACCCTGAAAAAACACGAGCAAAGCTATGGCGAAGTGATGGACAAAGCCTATCTGTCCCGCTACGTCCGCGACCGTGAAGGCTATGACTGGTATTCCGTCCAAGACACTTTCGACGCGGTAAATCTGATGTCCGATCCGTCCCTGCAGGCCGATTTGGTCAAGCTCTACAAAGACAGCCCCAACGCACCGTACAAGGTGCTGACCGACCGTTTCCGCATCAACGTCAAAATCCTGTCCGTCAGCTTTGTCGGCAAAACCGCCCAAGTTCGCTATGAAAAAACCATGATTCCGCTGACTGCCGACAAAAACGTATTGCCGCCGCAGCGCTACATTGCCACCATCAGCTACGAATACCGCGACGTATCCATGCCCGACGAAGCCCGGCTGATCAATCCGCTGGGCTTTACCGTAACCAGTTGGCGCACCGACAAGGAGACCGTCCAATGACGAACCGTTACCTGCCGCCATGCCGTTTGAGGCCGTCTGAAAACCGCGGACGGCTGTTCCGTCCCAACCGCCCCGCCGCCCTTGTCTTTGTATGGGCGGCTTTGCTTTGTGCCAACGCCGCAGCCGATTCGCGTATCCGCACCGAAAACTACAGCCCCGAACGCGTTTATACCGTGTACGCCCAAGTCGGCCGCGCCGCAATGGTGCAACTGCAGGACGGCGAATACCTCGACGCCCGCTATTCCGCTTTGGGCATGGGGGATGCAGAGGCTTGGAAAATGTCGGTGCGCGGCAACAACATCCTATTCAAACCGACCGAAGAGAAACCGGCCACCAACATGATTGTTGTATCAGACAAACGCACCTACGTCTTCGACCTCAAACTTGCCGGAGCCAAACAGCCGCCGACTTATGTGCTGCGTTTCCGCTATCCGGACGATATCCGCCGCCAACGCGATGCGCTGGCGGAAAAACGCCGCAATGCCGAAGCCGCACTGGCCGCCGCCGGCGGACTGCGGGCAATGGACGACAACCGCGACTACTGGGGCTATGGTGACAAACAACTCGCCCCTACCGCCCTGTGGGACAACGGCCGCTTTACCTATTTCCAATTCGACAACGGCCGCGCCCTGCCGACGGTGTACCGCATCAATGCCGACGGCAGCGAAAGCCTGACCGACAGCCATACCGAAGGCGACACGCTGATTGTCCACGAGACCGCCGCCAAGTTTGTACTGCGCTCCGGCAAATCAGTGCTGGGCATAGACAACCGCAGCTACGACGGTACAGGCACCTTCAACCGCACCGGTACGGACGACAAAGAGTCCGTCCGTCTTTTGAAATAGAAAGGATTCACGATGGGACTATTCGACCGCTTTCGCCGCCCCAAGCAAAACGGGGACTCTGCCCCGGAAGACGACGGGCAGCCTGAAAGCATGTTTGAGAAAGTAGGCGATCCGCAGATCGAAGGCGGAGTGCCGGATGTGCAGAGCGCCTCCGGCACATCTAAAAGCCCGCAGCAGCTGATATTGCTCGGGGCGGCCGTTGTCGGCTGCGGCCTTGCCATTGCCGGACTGATGATATGGATAAACAGTGCGCCTTCCGAAGAGGAAACGGAAGAAAAAGAAGTGCCGGAAATATCGGCCGACAGTCAGTACGACATGGCAGCCGACCAAGCCCGGCTTCTGGCCGAGCAACAGCAGGAAGCAGACGCATCCGCTCCCGAAGGAGTGGAGCCGGAAGAGGAAGAAAACCCGCCCGCCTCCGCACCCGAAGGCGTCACTGCCGAAGGCCAGCCCGAAACCCGGACTGCCGAAGCCTCCGCGCCCGAACTGCCGCCCAAAGACCGCCGGCTGACCGGAGAAGTCTTGGTGGCCACCGACGGCGGCACAACATCCTCCATGCAGTCCGATGCCTCCGTCGTCGGCAGTGCCGGCAATACCGCCACCATCGGCGCCAACGATCCGTATATGAGCGACAATCCGCCGGCGGAAGGGGAACAGGCGCAAAGCGTCGGGCTGGCCGGCAGGCTCAACCCCACCTTGACCGCCTCCGTCCAAGCCTCACGCCGCGCAAGCAGCGATTATCTCTTGGCTAAAGGCACCAATATCCCCTGCACCATGCAGACTAAGATTGTTACCATCCAGCCCGGCTTTACCCGCTGCATCGTCGAGAAAGACGTTTATTCCGCCAACGGCAAAGTGCTGCTGCTCGAACGCGGCAGCAAAGTTACCGGCGAACAGGCATCCGCCCTGCTGCAGGGACAGGCGCGCGTATTCGTGCTGTGGAACGAAGCCGAAACGCCCTACGGCGTGCGTGTTGCGCTGGCCAGCCCAGCCGCCGGCCAACTTGGCGAAGCCGGTATCGGCGCACGGGTGAACTACCACTTCTGGCAACGCTTTGGTGGGGCAGTGATGATCAGCCTGATCGGCGACTTGGGCAACTATGCCTCCAACCGCCGCAACAGCAAGGGTAACGGCGGCCAGACCTTCAACTTCGACAACACGTCCGAATCCGCACAGGATATGGCCACCGAAGCCCTGAAAAACAGCATCAACATCCCGCCGACCGGCTACATCAATCAGGGCAGCCGCATCAACATCATCGTCGCCCGCGACGTGGATTTCGGCAGCGTGTACGAACGGGTCAGCCCATACCGCATGCCCATACCGGATGCGGGCGATACCGCCATCAGGCAATAAAGGTACAGGCCGTCTGAAAAACTTTCAGACGGCCTTTCCCAAGTGGCAGACAGTCTGAAAAACAGCAAACTGTCTTTATCCGGCTACCTGACTGCTGCAAAAGAAAACCGCCCGCCCCAAAGGGCAGGCGGAAACCTTACAGCGTTTTTTGATTGCCGTTAATTGACTAAGAGCAGGAACAGGGCTAAGATAATCTTAACGACTGTCCGCAGTCTCAGCCATGAACGACCAGTGCTAGTGGTACGTTTCATACTTGAAACCATCCTTTCTAGGGCGGTTTCAGCACAAAGCCCCACTGCCATGGGGCTTTGTTGCTACCCAGCCCCATAGCCATTATATACACAACAAGGCAGCCTGAAACCTTTCAGGCTGCCTTTTCCTAATTGGAATGACATGCACGAAAGAACCCATATTCGCGCCGACGCCTCCGCATTGAATTTTCTCGACAAACTCGGCATTAACGACCAGCTTGCCCGCGACGGCCTGACCGAAGTCATGATTAACCGTCCCTACGAAATGTTTGTCGAAGGCAGCTTCGGCATCGAGCGCATAGAAAACCCCGAACTGTCGCTGGACAAGCTGATGAAGCTGGCCAATGTGCTGTGCAACTACAACGACAAGCACATCAGCGCCGCCAGCCCCATCCATTCCGTAACCCTGCCCGCCGGCGAGCGCGGCCACATCATGATCCCACCTTCCTGTGAAGACCGTACCGTGGTGATGGCCATCCGCAAACCTTCCACCAGCCGCTTCTCGCTGGACGGCTACATCGAAACTGGCCGCCTGCAGGGTTTTGACGACGCCTCGCGCTACGGCAGCGCAGGCAGCCTGAAAGACGGCGCGTCGGGCGCAAACGGCATCGGGATCGACGGCCGCCATTTCCGCGACATCAGCGACAAAATGGGTCTGCCGCACGACGTGCCGCTGGCCGACTGGCAGTACCAAATGCTCGAAGCCAAAGCCAACCGCGATCTCGATACCTTCTTCCGGCTGGCCATCACCCACAAACTCAACATCTGCATGGTTGGCGGTACCGGTTCCGGCAAAACCACCTTCACCAAAGCGCTAGTGGACATGATTGATCCGCAAACCCGGCTGATCACCATCGAAGACACCCACGAACTCGATACCCCCAATCATCCCAACCATGCCCACTTGTTCTACAAAGAACACATCAGCGCCAAACAGATTATCGCCGCCTGCATGCGGCTCAAACCCGACCGCATCCTGCTCACCGAGCTGCGCGGCGACGAAGCGTGGGACTACCTGTCTGCACTGAACACCGGCCATCCCGGCGGCCTGACTTCCGTCCACGCCAACGACGCCCGCAGCGTCCACTACCGCATCGCCCAACTGGCGATGGAATCGCCTGCGGGCAAAGCCATGCCCTACGACTACATCCTCAACACCGTACGCACCACCATCGACGTTGTCTGCTTCTTCCACCGTACCTACATGACCGAGCTGTACTTCGACCCCGTGGAAAAATATCAGGCATTGCGCGGCAAGGTATAGGACGGAAAAGGCAGCCTGAAAAGATTTCAGGCTGCCTTCGATTGACAAAGCGCCGTACGGCAGGCAGTATCGCGCCAACCCTTTATGCAAAGGACAGCAAAATGAATACCGTACTGAAAACCGACCCCTTGACCTACGAATTTGCCAGCGAGCAGGAAGCCGCCGAATACGACGCATGGTTCCGTGCCAAAGTGGAAGAAGCCCTAAACAGCGGCAAACCGCCGATTCCGCACGACGAAGTGGCTGCCCGTATACGTGCCAAACTGGCGGAGATGACAAAAAATGCAGGTTAATTGGACACCAGAAGCGCAAAGCGATTTGGACGGCATTGTGGAATTCATTGCCGCCGACAATCCTTTTGCTGCATCCAACCTTGCCGAAACCCTGTTCGAGACTGCCGAAAAACTCGGGCAGATGCCTTATATCGGCCGTACCGGTAGAGTGGTGGGCACCCGTGAGTTTGTTGCCCATCCCAACTACATTCTGGTTTACAAAGTGGCTTTGGACGAATTGCGGATTCTGCGTGTACTGCACGGCAGCAGACAATATCCGTAAAGATCCCAAACACCGGCAAAGGCCGTCTGAAACTTTTCAGACGGCCTTTGTGCATTTCAAAACAAGTAAACGTAAAAGGAAACCCCATGAACGACACCGACATCCTGCATGAGATTCTGTACACCCTGCGCCAAATCCGCGACCGTTTGCCCGAAGCCGGACAACAGCTGTGTTTGCAAAAAAAGCAGCCTGAAACCGTCGGCAGAAACCCAAACCATCCTGCCCGCCTGCAGGTTTTGGCGATATTGGACAAGCATCAGCAAAACGCCCCGTTCCTGCCCGCCAAACCGGATGTTCAGGGCAGCTCGCCGAACCGTTCGGTGTAACGGCTCAATGCGCCGTTAAGCCGATCCCAAAAGGCATCTTGGCCGAAGGTTTCCGACTGTACGTAAAGCGTGTCCACCGCTTCCACCAACTTGCGTATGCGGTCTGCCTGTTCCCGTCCCATTTCTGCGGACAGCAGCGTTTCCGCCGCAAACAGCGTCAGCGTTTCCAAATAAGCGGCCAGCGCCTGAATTTCCGCTTTTAAGGCCGCCAACTCTTCCGACTGGCGGTTTTTTGTTTGATTTTCCATTTGCTCTATTCCGAAAAAAAGAAAGGCCGAGTATGCCATACGACAACACCCTGTACCTGATGGGCTATTTGGGCAGCGATCCCGAAGGCGGTTATTTTGCCGACGGCAACGCGCACGCCAAGATTTCCGTTGCCTGCAACGACAGGCGGCGCGACAAAGACGGCAACGAGACCGACCATGTGGAATGGTTTGCCGTGCTGCTGCGCGGCAAGCCTGCCGAATTTGCGCTGAACTATTTGAAGAAAGGCAACTGCGTGGCCGTGTGGGGCAGCATCTGGTCGCGGCACTTTACCGACAAAAGCGGGCGGGCGCGGACGGTTTACGAAGTGCGCGGCAACAAGGTGAAATTTATCGCCGCATCCAAAGCACTCGAAGAACATACGGATGAGCGCAGCAGTGCGAATGACGGCGGTGCGTCGGCCTATTTGGGCTGATTGCCGCTTCTGTCGTTGGTTTCAGGCTGCCTGAAACCGTTTTTTTCTGTTTGTCCGTACGGAGACACCGATGTCCGAACCCAAAAAACTGCCCGCCGTACTGTTCGGCTTGGGCATTACCCCCTTATCCGCCGCCGGCGGACTGTATCTCGGCGCGTTTGTGCTGACCCGCTGGCTGGATTTGAAAAGCGCGCCCGCCCTAGCCATGCTGCCGCGCTACTGGGAATACTCTGACCGCCTGCCGCAGAACTTCCGCTTTCCGCTGTATGCGGCATCCGGTCTTACCGCAGTGGTGGCCGTCGCGCCGCTGTTTATTATCTTGGCGGTGCTGTTTGCCAAACCCAAACGCGAGTTGCACGGTTCGGCACGCTTCGCCAACGGTGCAGAAATCGCCCAAACCGGCCTGCTCAAACCGCCGGCCAAGCAGGAAAAGGGCAAACCGCTGCCGCCGCCGGCCATCCTGCTGGGACGCTACAAAGGAAAATTCCTGCGCTGGGCGGGCAGCGAATTTCTGTTTGTCGCCGCCCGTACCCGTGCCGGTAAGGGTGTGTCGCTGATTGTTCCGAACTGCCTGAACTACCGCGACAGCATGGTGGTATACGACCCCAAGTTCGAGAACTTTCTCTTAACTGCCGGCTACCGTGCCAGCGTCGGCCAACAAGTGTTTCTGTTCAACCCCGGCGGACTGATGCCCGGCATGAGCAAAGCCGATTGGGAGACCGACGACGAAGCCCACCGTGCCAACCTGTCGGCGCAGGCCGCGCAGATTACCGGCCTGAAAAGCCACCGCTGGAATCCCTTTACCTACGTCTCGCGCAATCCGCTGTTCATGTATAAAGATGTTTCCAATATGGCCGCCATCATGCTGCCGATGAGCGCGAAAAGCAGCGGCGGCAACGACAGCTTCTGGGTGGAGTCCGCGCGCAAACTGTTCGTCGGACTTGCCCTGTATATGCTGGAAACCGAACACGAGCGGCCGAACCGCGACGCCGACTACCGCGAACGCAGTACCCTGTCCTATCTCTACCGGCTGACCACACCTGCCGACGGCCAAACCCTGACCGACTGGATCAAAAAAGAGCTGGAAACGCGCAAACGCAGCGGCAAACCCTTAAGCGACGCCTGCCAAACCCTGCTTTCCGGCTTTGCCAACGGCAATGCCAAAACCAATGCAGACATTCTCGCCACCATGACCGCCCCGCTGGGCATCTTTCTCGATCCCGTTGTCGAAGCGGCCACTTCCGGCGACGATTTCCGGCTCGACGATCTGCGCCGCAAACGCATGACGGTATACATCGGCATCAACCCCACCGAAACCGCCACCTTCAGCCGCCTGACCAATCTGTTTTTCAGCCAGCTTGTGCAGGTAAACGTCGCCCAAGGTCTTCCGGAAAACAATCTCGATGCAAACGGCCAGACCACACTGCCTTTCCAATGTCTGCTGCTGATGGACGAATTTCCCGCACTGGGCAACGTCCAAGCCATCCAAGAAGGCGTATCCTACGTCGCCGGCTACGGTCTGCGTCTGATGATTATCGCCCAGTCGCCCGCGCAGATCGAAGCCGTGTACGGCCGCGAAAACGCCCGCACCTTCTTCACCAACTTCACCGCCCGCGCCATCTTCACCCCGCGCGACCAAGCCGAAGCGGAAGAGTACAGCCGGATATTGGGCAATGAAACCGTCAAGGCCAAATCCGTTTCCCGCAGCAGCGGCAAAGGCAGCAGCCGCAGCCAAAGTACCAGCGACCAGAAACGCGCCCTGATGTACGACAGCGAGATCAAACAGATGCCGATGGACAAGTGCATTCTCGACATGGCTGCCGCCCGCCCCATCTATGCCGACAAAATCCGCTACTACGACGATCCGGCGTTCAAAGAACGCGCAGGCATGGACATTCCCTTTATCCCCGACCTGCATTTCCGAACAGGCAGCCTGAAACGGCACGATGATCAGCCGCAGCCCATCCCGCGCGAACAGGTCAAAAACACCCACCCGTCCGACTACGGCAACAAGCAGGAGCTGGCACAGATCTACACCGATCTTGTCAGCGGCGATCCCGAAACCGCCGTCCTGCTTGCCCGCAGCCTGAAAGGCAGTTGGCAACTGGAAACCATGCCCACCGTCCGCGCCATGCTCGCCGACAGCACGGCAGCGGACACCCCGCCGTTTGATGGTGAAGACGGTGAAAACGGCATCGCAGACGCTTCCGGCGACGGCCAAGCGTATGACGACGCAGAAGATGCCGAATCCGAAAACGGCGGCGGCCTGTTCGACAACATAGAAGACTAGGCGGCCTGAAAGGGGGCAGGCTGCCTTTGATTGACAAAGTACGGCCAAACAGGCACGATAAACCAAACAGCAGGGAGAGTTTAATGAACACTTTGACACTTGATTCACGGATTTATGAATTTGAAAACCAAGATGCTGCCGACAGTTATGCACACTGGCTGGAAGGCGAGATACAAAAATCCAAAGCATCGCCGGTTCTTAGTAACGAACAGGCAATGGACAGATTGGATGCCAACCGCGCAAAATTATTGGAACGCATAAAAAATGCAGGTTAAGTGGAGCGAGCAGGCGGTTTCCGAGGCGGAGAACATTGTCAATTACATTGCCGGACACAACATTGCTGCCGCTTTGGAAATGGACGATTTGATCCGCCAATCCGTTCTGATTTTGGAAAAAATGCCCAGGGCGGGCAGATACGGCAGAGTTGCCCATACCCGCGAACTGGTCATTCATAAAAACTACGTTGTGGTTTATGAAATCGCTGAGGAATACGTACTTATCCTGAACGTGAAGCATACCAGTCAGAAATATCCGTAACCGCACCACATGCCGATACAGGCCGTCTGAAATCCGTTTTCAGACGGCCTTTTCCATTTCCACTTTTGGAGAACCGTTATGGCCAACGACTACGCCCCACCCACCTACGACGAAGTTCAGGCTGCCCTGAGCTACATTCCCACCCCTGCTACCCACAACGAATGGTATCCGATTGCCATTGCCATCAAAGACGCCCTCGGCGAAAACGGCTTCACTCTGTGGGACGAATGGTCGCGGCAGGGCAAAGGCTACAACAGCAGCATCGTCAAATCGACATGGAAGTCTGCCACGCCCAAACCCGGCGGCATCACCGCCGCCACCCTGTTCCGGCTTGCCCGCGACAACGGCTACCGTCCCGAGCGTCCCTACGTTCCGCCCACACCCGAACAGATGGCTGCCCGTGAAGCCGAACAGCGCGCCCGCGACGAAGCAGCCGCCCGTGAGCTGGCCGATACCCGCCGCCAAGCTGCCAAAAAAGCCTACGGCATCTGGAAAAATGCCGATAAAACCGTCGATCTTAACCATGCCTATCTGCAACGCAAAGGCATTGCCGAAGCCGAACTGGTGCGCGGCATCCGCCAAAACGAATACCAAGGGCAGCGGCAGCTTGTCATCCCCCTGTATCAGGGCGGCGAACTGGTTTCCGTGCAAACCATCAACGAAGCGGGCGGCAAACACTTTCTCAAAGGCGGTGAAAAAAGCGGCAGCTACGCCGTACTCGGCAATCTCGAGCGCGAAGCGCACAAAGGCATCGTACTGGCGGAAGGTTTCGCCACCGCCGCCAGCATCCGCAAAGCCACCGGCGCGCCCGTTGTTATCGCTTTCGACAGCGGCAATATGATCCGCATCGCCGAAAACATGGCATCCCGCCTGAGCGCAGAACAGCGCGTCGTATTCGCCGCCGACAACGACCCCTCCGGCACCGGCCTTGCCGCCGCCTCACAAGCCGCCGTCATCCTCGGCAGCCGCGCCCGCATCGCTCTGCCCGATTTCAGCCCAGAAACCGTCGGGCGTTTTCAGGCTGCCCACGGCGCATGGGACGAAAAACGCAACCGCGAAAACCTACCTACCGACTTCAACGACCTGCATCTGACCGAGGGCATCGAAGCCGTCCGAGCACAAATGGCCGCCGCTCTGCAGATGCCCGAAAGGCAGCCTGAAATTGCCCCAGCAAGCGAAACGCCCCAACCCGCAGCCGCCCGCAACGCGGCTTTTTCTATGTCTGCCGCAAACGAAAAGCAGGCAGAGCAGGAGCAAAGCATGGCACAACCGCCCGAAACACCATCCCAAACCCCGCCGCATCCCGAAGGCAGCGGTATCTATGCCTATGCATCCCGGGAACAGAACGGCAGGCACTATGCCGTACAGCTTGCCGAAAAGCAGGTACAAGCTGACGAGCGCCAACCCGTCAGCGACTGGCTTGCCCAATCCGGCCTGTCCGCCATACAGGCCGGCCGCGCCCGCAGCATATTGGACAAGCGCATCAATTACCGGGGCTACGGCGAAACAAGCCGCGCCGACTTTATCCTCGAGCGCACGGCCGAAGGCTGGACAACCCGTCGCGGAACGGACGGCAACGGCAAACCCACCCTCGGCATTTGGTCGCCTGATGGAGAGGTTGGCTATGACATCACCGAAACTGAAAAACAGTTCGCCGACTGGCTGGCACAACGGCAGACTGAAAACATCCGCCCATCACACGAACCAAACACAGTGCGGCAGCCTGAAAGGCCGTCTGAACGCCCGGCCGTCCGCCTGAAAGAAGGCCACATCCGGCTGGAAAACCCTGTCGCCTTCGAGCGCACCCCGTTCGGCTACCGCACCGCAGAGATGGCGCACAACGCCGCTTTCGAGCGCAGGCACATTACCATCGCAGGCGGCAGAATCGTCGGTGCACACCCGGGACTGGCTCAGGAAATGGGCTGGGCAACGGTTGGCGCAATCCGGCCTAAGTCCGAACAGACCCTGCAACAAGAAGCGCAGGCCGCGGCCGAACAGGCCGCACGCGCAGCCGAAACGGCCAAAACGGCGCAGGCCGCAGTGGCCGCCATGCGGCTGAACGAGACCGCCGCACAAATCGCGCCCGAACTGCGACAGCAGGCGCAGCAAGACATCAATGCCGCATTAAACGATCCGACGCTGGACGGACGGGAACGCATCATCGCCGCCCAAGAAACGGCGGCAGCCTACCGCGATAACGGCAGGCCGTCTGAAAATCCCGCCGCTGCCGCCCCGCCCGTCGATCCCGAATGGGAGCAGGCTGTTGCCGACGAGCGCCGCATGAATGAAGAACGCCGCGCCGAACGCGCCCCGTGGCGCGATTTCCCGCGCCTTATCCGCAACGGCAGTTTGGCAGAATTGAAAGACGCTGCCGGTTATACACAAGCCAAAGCGGGCGACGCTGAGGCAGCGTATGATATGGTAAAATCTTTATTATCAACCGAGACTTTGGACAATATCCGGGAACTGGCCGGCGGGCGGGTGCCCATTTTGATTTCGGTAAAAGCCCAGGAAAGTTCCGGCAAAAACAAAATTCCCGAAGCAATGGCACATGCCATCCGCGCATCGACCGGCTGGCCGGTTGATGCCGAGATCGTCCAAATCAACAAACCCGGCCGCACCGGCAGCGGCAGCAGCCACCGTCTGGCTTTTCAGCCCATATTTGACGGCAAAGTGGAAGCAGGCCGCGACTATCTGATTTTGGACGACAATTCGACAATGGGCGGCACGATTGCATCGTTACGCGGCTATATCGAAAACCGCGGCGGTCGTGTGATCGGAGCAGCCGTCATGAGTGCGCGGGAAACCGCGCTGGATATTGTTCCCACCCGAAACCAACTAAACGAAATACAACGAAAACATGGAGACGCACCCAATGATTACTGGACAAGAGAGTTTGGCTACGGCATCGACCGGCTTACACGCGCAGAGGCAGGCGTCATCAGAAGCGCCGGGGTTTTTGACAGCATCCGAGATCGAATTGCTGCGGCAAGACTTCAGGCAGGCGTCGGCGTGGATGGAACAACAGTTCCGAGAACACCCGTGGACACCGCGCAGCCGCAGCGAGATCGAAGCGGAACAAACCGCCCGCAGCAAGAACAGCCCGACAGCATAGCCCCCGCACCCACCCAAGCCGCCGCACCCGATGCAGCGGCTTTTTCCATGCCTGCCGAAAATGCAGGTCAGACCGAACAGGAGCAAAACATGGCACAGCAAGCAAATACTCCGCAGGCCGAAAGGCAGCCTGAAAACCACTCACCCGCACCCGCTGAACCTGCATCGGAAGCAGCATTTGCCGTATATCCGGGCAGAAACTATGGCGATGCCCCCCGCGCCGAAGTCGATGCCGACAACCGTGCAATCCATTTTTACGAATCCGACTTCAAAAAGTACGAATTTGACGATATAAGCACCAACATCGGATACAGGGGCCTCACGCCTGAAGCCATACAGCAGCAGATGGATAAAGATCCGATACTGCGGGGTTATTACGGCATCACCCACAACGACGGCACGGTCTTTTTTCCCAGAAACGAAAAAGGCTGGTCGTCGCCGCAGAAGGGAAAGCGTCCGGAGAAAAATTCCGAACCTTTACCGCAGCAAACGCCTGCGTCCACTCTTGCTGCCAAACAGGAGGAATCTGTCCCGACTTCTTCCCAACAGGAAAACGGCATCGAGTACGGCGGCAGCCGCACGCAGGAAAGCCTGCGCCGCATCCGCTCCGCCGAACGGATGCAGGATGGTTTCAGGCAGCCTGAAACCCCGCAGCAGCCTGAAATCCTTCTCACCAAACGCCCCGAACCGGAAATACCGGCCGCCGTGCAAAAGGATGCAGAACCTGCTCCCGAAACACCTGCCAAACCCAAACCCGTACTCGATTTGAACTATGAAACCGCTGCCGGTTTGGATGCCCGCTATGTCCGTTACGACGGCCGCTATCTCGATCCGAACAACGCCCGCACCGTGCTATTTGAAGACAAGGGTGCAAAAATCAAAACCGCCCGCGAAGACGCGCAAACCATCAGCGATATGCTCGATACCGCCCAAGCCAAAAACTGGGACAACATCCGCATTTCCGGCAGCCGCGAGTTCAAACGGCAGATGTGGCTGGAAGCCGAGCTGCGAGGTATTCCGAATAGCGGTTATTCGCCAAGCAAAGAAGATCTGGCCATGCGCGATCAGATGCGCGCGGCACGCGAGCGCAACAGCATTGAAGCAGGCGGTATCAACCGGACGGCCGAAGCGTCTGCCCATAATCCGCCGCCAAGGCAGCCTGAAAACCGGCAAAGCGCACACAGCCCGTCCGAGCAGCTTGTTGCCGACGACAGCGTCAGGCTGAAGTCCGAAGCCGCAAACCTGCAAACGCGCGCCGAAACACCGGCGCAGACACAGGCAGCCAACCGTGCGGCGGAAACCGCCGTACAGGCGGCTGGTGAGCAGCAGTCCGTACCTAAGCCCGATAGCGGCCGAACTGTGGACAAATCCCAAGATCCGTCGGTACCCAACCATGCGCTCGAAGCCGCCCGCGCCGCCTATCTGGCCAAGGCCGACAAGCTGTCCAAAGCCGCCAAAGAACAGTTGGCCAACCACGAACGCGACTTCGCCGAAGCGGTGAAAAGCATTCCCGAAAGTAAGCACGAATCCGCCATGCTGAACTTTTACACCGGCATGCAAAAGCGGATGAGCGGCACCAAACTGGATATGCCCGAACCCACCACAACGGCAGAGCGCAGCCAAACGCAGCAGCCCGGACAGCCGTCCGGCCAGCCCAAACGGCGCGACGACGGCATGGACATGGAACGCTGATGCCAAACAGGCCGTCTGAAAACGGTAAAATGCTTTCAGACGGCCTGTTTGTTTGAGGATTGAACGATGAGCAAAGAAAAAGATACCGCACCCATCCGTGTATTCGGCTTGAGCCGGTTTGAAACAGAAACCCTGCGCCAAATCGCGCTAAAGAAATACGGCAAGGCCAGTGTCTCCCTGCTGGCCAAAAAGACTCTGCAAGCCATGCTGGAATCCCCCACGCCACCGGAAAAACCGAATCATGCACAGCATCCGGCAGCCAACCGGCGCATTACCGTGCGCCTGCCGGCGGCAGACCGCAGCTATCTGCTCCGTCTGGCCGAAGTCCGCAAAGGTACGGTCAATGATGCCGTGCGCGATATTGTCCACATGTATGTCGGCCGACATCCCGTTCCGTCCGACAATGAAATCGCCGCGTTGTACCAATCCAATGTCCAACTCAGCGCCATCGGCCGTAATCTCAACCAAATCGCCCGCCATCTGAACGCAGGCGAAAGTGCGTCCCTGTCATCGCGACACTTCAAGGAATTAGAAGGAATTATTTTCAGCCATACCAAAGAAGTAGGCAGTATCATCAAACGTTACCGCCACTGGCAGGAAAACCGGTAATTCCGCCCAACCGCAGGCAGCCTGAAACCCGCACAAGGTTTCAGGCTGCCTTTTTTCGTTTGCACAACGGAGAAAACCATGAAACACACCGATTTGGACAAGTGGTTTTTATACGACACTTTTGCCGTTCAGGGACGGCGGCATCCGCTTTCCGGCGGTAGCAGACGTCCCCTGAAAACCGGCACTGCCCTCACCAACCTGCGCGCGGCCGCACGCAAGCATCCCGAAGTAATGGTAAAAATTCCCAAACGCCACAGCAGCAATTCCAAAGGCATGAAGGGCATCCGCAACCATCTTGATTACGTTTCCCGCAACGGCAAAATCGAGCTGGAAACGCAGGACGGCGAAAAGCTCAAGGGCAAAAAGGCCGTCAAAGACCATCTCGACCACTGGCGCGACAGGCTAGGTATTGACGAAGAGACCAAATACCGCGAAGCCCTCAACATCGTGCTCTCCATGCCCGCCGGCACACCGCCGCAGGCCGTACTCAACGCCGCCCGCGAGTTTGCCGCCGAGCAGTTCAAAGGCCACCGCTACGCCTTCGGCCTGCACCACGAATCCGACGATCCGAAAGAGCCGCCGCACCCGCACGTCCACCTATGCGTACTGATGCGCGACAGCATGGGGCAGCGCATCAACCCGCGCAAAAACGATCTGTTCGAGTGGCGCGTGCGCTTTGCCGAAAAACTGCGCGACGAAGGCGTACAGTGTGCTGCGACCCGCCGCCAGCACCGGGGCAAAACGGTTAAAGGGCTGAACGGCACCGTCCGTGCTATCGACTACCGGTTGGCCAAACGGCAACCGGGTGCCAAATCCCGTGTCAGCACCGAGCGCGATAGCAGCCTGAAGACAGCCCTGCAAAACGGCCGGCGGCCGGAGAATCCCTACCGCAGGAAAAGCACGGACACCCGTGCCCAACTGGTCAAGCGCTACAAAGGGCTTGCCCGCAGCCTCTACGCCTCCGGCATGAAAACCGAAGCACGCGACATCGCCAAACTGGCGCAGCAGCTTGCCGAAGCCGGCCACGATACGCGGATGCAGCAGGAATACGACAAACAGCGCACCGCCTTGCTGCAGCTCAAACAGGCACAAGCGCACAAACAGCCTGAAACACCCAAACCACAGCGGCCAGAACGCAACAATGGTGACATCGAACGCTGAATCGGCATTTCTACAACCAAACACACAGCAAAAAGCAGCCTGAAACGGTATCCGTACCGTTTCAGGCTGCTTTTTTTGTTGTCTGCCGGTTATCAGGGCGTTATCAGGGCGGATAAAGCCGTGAGCAGTGGATAATGGACAAAATATACACTTTGTTTTCCCAAATTTCATAAATCATCCGGTAGCTTTTATGGGGCAGCCATTCCCGCGTCCCTTCGATTTGTCCTTCCTTGCCCATCATCGGCTGCGTACCGATCAAATCGGCCGCTTCTGCAAATCTGTCGTCCATATCGGCAGCGGCCTGCGGGTTTTCTGCAAACAGATATTGCCAAACGGCATCCCTGTCCCGATAGGCATCGGCAGTCCATACAACGTCCATTTATGCCTTTCTTACGGCCGCTTTTCGCTGCTCGAAGTCCCGTTCGACATCGGATGAAGAAATTACCCTGCCCTCACGGGCAGACTGACGCGCAGCCTGAACTTTCCGGCGGACAAATTCCTCATATGCCGTTTCTTCGTTTTGTCTGCGAATAAATTCGCGCATCAGCTCCCGTACAATCTGAGCAGCCGGCCGGTGGGATTTTTCCGCTGCAGCCATGAATTCGTCCCGTAATTCGGTTTCCAGTTTGAAATTGAACACGGCTTGTTTTGCAGGCATAAGCTGTCTCCTTCCTAAAATACGACTATGAAAAGTATAGTCGTTGTATACCCTTCCGACAATAACTTTTCTAAAAATGCGCCACAATCAAAAGCAGTCTGAAACGGTATCCGTACCGTTTCAGGCTGCTTTTTTTGTTTTTACCGGATGTTAATCAGCCCAAGGATTAAAAACTTTCAAACCTGTTGCAAGGAAAGGAGAAACGTCCCGCGTTGCCACAACCATTTTGTGCAATTTTGCCGTAGCCGCAATATAGCCGTCTGCAGCGGCAACCGCTTTGCCCTGTTTGCGTGCGGCCGAACGTATTTGTGCATAAACCGCCGCCGCCGGCTCGTCAAAAGACAGAATCCGCCCTTCAAATAACGGAAATATTCTGTTTTCCAAACGATCAACCAGCAAATCCTTTTTGCGGCCGTCAGGCAATACGGCAGCCCCCATCCGCAATTCCGCAACCGTGATGGCGGACAAATAGAGCGTTTCCCAAATCTGCTCGTCCAGCCATGAAATGACCTTGGTATTTGGATCAGGACGCAGCGCTTCTGAAACAACATTGGTATCCAGCAAAATCATTCGAAATTCACTTCGATATTTGTTGATTTATCGCGGACATTTTCCAATTCCACACCGCCGATTTCCCTACCTATTCCGGCCAGCAACGTTCCTAAGCGGACAGGATTTTTAGGCTGTACGGCAGCATCCAGTATCAGGCGGATTTCAGCCTCGGTACTGCGTCCGGCCGCCCGTGCTTGGGATTTAATCGCGTTGTGGGTGCTGTCTGACAAATTTCTGATGAGAACGGATGCCATGATTTGTTGCTCCTTTAAAGATAAAGCAGAGCAATGCTATCAGTTTATTTAAACGATAGCAAATTTTAGGGCATGTACAGTAGCCGCGTAGCGGCGTTTCCGCCGTGAGGTGGAATTTGTTTGTTGTTTAGGTCGTTTTTTGGCACCTTGTGCCTATCCTGCGTTCTTAGTTTTGTATTGTTTATTTGGTTTTAATTTTGTTTTTTGAAAAATGAGATTCGCGCCGTGCGGTAATAAATCAGCTTAAAAAGGTAAAAGAATAGTTTAAAAGAGAAAATAAATAGATTTTAAGGTACAAATAACGGGTATAAATTAAAAATATTTACACTAAAATAAAGGTATTTAATGGAACTTAACGATTTATCGGCTTTAAAAAAATGGAATTTACCGTAAAATTTAATTTTAAAGGTATAAAATTTATTTATTTGGTATTAACTGGAATAATGCGGTATGAAAATAGATAATTCAGTATCTGCTGAGGAATTTATGAAAGCGGAAAACGGCAAAGGAAGAGTTTCCAAACTTGAGCCGTTGTCGGATGATATTCTGCTTTTGAAGAGCAACAACTACACACAAAAGCAGATCATGGCTTTTCTTGCCATGAATGGGGTGGAGGTCAGCCAAACAGCGCTTAACAATTTTATCCGCGTGCGGCAGTCATCCCAGAGGGGCAAAGCCAACGGGCAATCCGGCGCAAATTTGAAGGTTTCGGCTGTTGAGTTTATGGAACAGGAAACCGGTGCGGGCAGGGTTTCCAAGCTCGAACCTTTCAAAGACGACATTATTTTGCTACGGAACAACGGCTATACGCAAAAGCAGATTGTGGTTTTCCTTGCCATGAACGGGGTGGAGGTTAGTCAAAAAACGGTCAGCCTCTTTCTTGCCAGGCACGATCGGGAAGGTCATCAACCAAAGGAGACGGGCAAGGCTTCGGCCGCTTTGGAGGAAAGGGCGGTTTTAGCAAATGATGCCGAGGTAATGTTGCCGCAGACACTGCATTCCTCCGAGGTACAGGCCGAAACAGGCGAGCTGTCGGAGGAGAAGCGTAAAGAGGCTGAGCGTATCCGCAAACTGCATAAAGTACGTATTGGTAAAAACCAATTCACTTGGCCACCACCGGAAATGGATAGAGACGAACTGTACTAATATCAGGATTGCCCACAAAATTTGGGGATAAACTGAACGGTATCCATCTAAGCACCTATTTTCCTTTTGCAAAAACCCCCGCCTGTTTTTTAAGCAACGGAGAATAGTTTTCTGATTCCATTCCGGCATAGTGGGAGTCATTGCTGAAAAAAAACAACCCTACCAAAGCAGCCTTCAGGCTGCTTTTTCTATGCCTGTCGTCTCTGTAAGTCCTCTCTGTATAGAGTTCGGCTTTTTTGAGCAAAGAACTTGTACCGTTTTGTGCAGTGTACTTTGTCCGTTTTGTGCAAAGACATGATAAAAAAGGAGAATTTAAGCAGCAGGAAAACGGCCGAAAATCAGGAAAAAAACCGTTTTGTGGGAGAAAACCGGCCGTTTCGCAGGTAAAAAAATCCCGCCGGCGGCTTTTTAACGGCTCGGGCGGGTGGAATTGGCGGTTTGGGCAGGGAAAACGGCCGGTTTTACGGTTTGCAGGCAGCCTGAAAGCGGCTGTATCGTAAAGCCAGCCAGCCTTTTCAGCGTTTTTTCAGAAGATCCAGCGTTTTTAGCCGGGATTCGTTGTCGGGATTGCGACTGCGGGGCGGCGGATCGGTTGGCGGTTTGGCCTTTTCGGCTATTACTTTTTGATACTCGGCCATCATAGCGGCGTTGCCGTCTTTGGCGGCAGCGGGTTTGGGGCGGTTGTCCGGGGCGTAGAAGCCGAACCAGCCGCCGTTGATGGCATTGGTGATGATAAGGGACAGATCCAGCTTTCTCTTATGAAAGCCGGTCAGGGTTTTGAGCAGGTTTTTCTTTTGCGCAGCAGTCAGGACTTTGCCTTTTTCTGCACGCATTTTGAGATAGGCATTCCACAGATCCAGCGGCACAAAGGCAGGCAGCCTGAAACCGTCGGCATCGAACTGTTCGCCGGATTTGAATGCGGGCGCGGGACGGCCGCGCACTTTGGTGTAAATCAGTTCGGCCAACTTGGCTACATTCAGCAGCCAGTGCATTTTGCCGTGAACGCCGCCGCGCCGGTATTGGATGACGCCCAAATCCAGCAGGCAGGCACGCGCTTTCTGATAGCCGCGCCGGGTCATGCCCAGCTCTGCTTTCAAATGTTCGGCGGTCTTGTAAATCCACCCGCAGCGCTCGCGGTAATCCGGCTGTTGTTCCGCCCATTCCGTCCAATGGAACAGGTTGGCCAGCAGTTCGCACGCCTGCATATTGCCGTCGCACAACGGAATGAAATCGGTGTACAGCGGTGAGAAGGCTTGCGTCAGGTGGGGTTTGAGATCAGGGATGAGCATGGTTTAGATACGTTTTTGAGTGTTATCCCAAATTTCTAAGGCATCATCACGTAAATCGTAGCGACTGACTGCTCCATCTGTTGCAGCTTCAATATCAATCGCCATTTTTGCAGACGGTATCCTACGCCCTGTAGATATATGAGTAAGGTACACAGGGTGGCAACCGATTTTTTCAGCCAAAGTTAATCTTGTGCCACGCGGCATCTTTTTAAAATAATCGGATAGTTTCATGAAAGCTCCTATAATTAGGCAGTCAATATATCATTTGATAAACTTTTAAGCAATATTTGTTTATCTGTTGCGCGTTTTATTGACGTTTTATTCTTGGTAGATTCGTTAATTATGGATACCAAAGAAATCAGACGAGCTAATCTGCGCCTTTTAGCTGAACAGTACGGCGGACAGCGCGCATTGGCAGATAAAGCAGATATTGTCCCAAGTCAGTTGAGTCATATTATTGGCATGAACCCCATTCGAAATTTGGGCGAACAGCTCGCTCGAAAGATTGAACGGAATCTTGGTTTAAGTACAGGGTTTTTAGACCAGCCATCTCCCGTGAATTTATCGGAAAACGCATTTCCGTTTGAAACGTCTATTTACCTTCCTTTAATTAAAGTCTCCGTTAGTTCAAACAGTAATTCGTTCGAACTAAAAAAAATTGCGGATGGTGCTTTGACTAAAAAATGGCTGCTAGACAACGGAGTATCATCTGAAAAAGTGTTTGAATATGATTTTAGCGATAATAATATGTCGCCCAATCTGATAGTTAATGACCGTTTGATTGTTGATGCCGCACAAAATGAATGGGTTGATGCAAATGTGTTTTTGGTTTGTATGAACGGACGCCTATATGTGAAGCGGTTTTTTAGACTAATTGGGGATGAATTTAGGTTGTCTAGCGATAATGTAGATAAAGCATTATTTCCCGATTTAATTATCCCTTTTTCTAAAATGGGCGAAATTGGGATTGTGGGACGTGTGATTACAGTGCTGAGAAATTTATTCTAAAAACAAGATTTCTGGAAATTTTTAGGTAGTCTGTCACATAACTGGTTTGAGACCAATCCACAGAAAAAGCAGCCTGAAAGCTAAATATGCTTTCAGGCTGCTTTCCTATTTATCAAGTTCTCGTTGCGTTGATAAAGCTATGTATATCGCTTGCGCAATCTCGTTGCTAATCAAATCCCTATTTAATACCAATTCAGGAAGTTGTTCAGGAATTACAACAAATGCTTCATCTCTCAACAATTTGATATTGATTTGACTATCGTCATCAATAGAAATAATCCAAGCCTTGTTTGCTAACCATGTAATGAAGTCGGAATCATTTAAAAAAGGGGAGTTTTGCATTTTTTGCTCCTTAATAAGCCAAATGAAAATGCCAAAGCGTTATTACTCGGCGAATTCTATTGTCCCTTGTAGAAAAAATCCCACAAAAATAAATCAAATGATAAATTTCACTTGCTTTTAAATTTATCATTTGATAAACTTGCAAACATTGAAGCAATACCTTGATCCTTAACAATCCGTCAGCGTTGCAGCCGCCCAGCAGTCAGGGGAAAGCGTTAACAGGCTGCCGGCCTTATCCGACAGGCCGACGCAAGTAAATGCTGTGCATCCGGGTAGCGCATTCGCGTCCGGTAACAGGCGGCAGCCGGACGTATCTTGTAATCGGGGCGTATCCCCGATGCGGGGCGATAATCTACGGACAAGCCCCAAACGACAATTTGACTTTAAACCCGCATCCGCGGGCAAACGGGTTTGACCCGTCTATATATAGAGCCGTCTTTTCAGACGGCCTGAACATTACCCAAATTCAAGCCTGCTTGTGCAGGACATAAGCAGGCTTCTGTTTGGTTTGATGCTATAATTTCAATGAGTAATCTCGAGTAAGGAGTTCATAATGGAAACAACAGCCAATGTGCCGACAGGTTCGGTACGCACTTTCGGCAATGACGGTGTGATGTATATTGTCGGCACGCCTGCCGAACAGCTTCCCGACGGCGACTGGCTCGTGAATATCGAGCTGCCCGAAAGTGGAGAACAGACGCAATACAAACTTTCCCATATTTTCCAAGACCCGAAAGCTGTGTGATGTACGCGATTTCTTTTGACTTGGTGGTTGCCGATACCGCCCGGAATCATCCTAAAGGCATTTCGCAAGCCTATGCGGATATTGGTTCTACGTTACGCAAATTCGGCTTTGAGCGCGTTCAAGGCAGCTTGTACACATGCCGGGACGAAAACATGGCCAATCTGTTTTCCGCCATTTCCGCACTGAAGCTGCTGCCGTGGTTTTCCGATTCCGTCCGTGATATACGGGCGTTCCGGATTGAACAGTGGTCGGATTTCACGGAGTTCGTGAAATCCTGATTTTGCAAAATGCGACAGGCTGTCTGAAAGTTTTTCAGACGGCCTGAACATTACCCAAATTCAAGCCTGCTTGTGCAGGACATAAGCAGGCTTCTGTTTGGGGAATTGTCCTTTTTTGATAAGATGGGCAGGTAGTTAAAACAAAAAATTATCTGCCCGACAGAACAGGAGTGAAAAAATGGCAACACTGTACGAAACCGACTTTGCCCGCTGGGCTGCCGAACAGGCGGGTCTTCTGCGTGCGGGGCTGGTAAACAGCATCGATTATGAAAATTTGGCCGAGGAAATGGAAATCATGGGAAGCTCCGAACTGTCCGAACTGGAAAACCGCCTGACCGTTCTCATCATGCACTTGCTAAAATACCGTTTCCAACCGAATCTTCGCAGCAGGAGCTGGCTGCTGACGATTAAAGAGCAGCGCAAACGAATTGCTATCCGGCTGAAACGCTCGCCCAGCCTGAAACCCCGGCTGGAAAACAGTGAGTTTGTGCAGGATGCGTGGGAGGTGGCAGTATTGGCCGCCAGTAAGGAAACCGGATTGGACGAATCGGTTTTCCCTGAAAGCCCGATCTGGACAATCACACAGATTTTGGATGAGGGGTTTTATCCTGAAGAAGACGGGCAGAACTGATTTGCTGCCGTCTGAAAAGAAACACCGCCCGACCGAGCCGTCGGGCTTTTTTCATTCTTCAAAGAAAGGAGGTTAAGCAGCAGAGTACCCGCAACACCAAACCGAACTCTAACGGCAGGCTTGTCGTTTCCACCGGCAGTACAGGCGGAAAGGGCGCAGCGGCGCAGGTGTGGCCTGCCGTTACCGTATCCTTTGCACACCGCAGCTTTATTTTGGCCGGGTATTAACGCATGAATAGGCCGGTATTCTCTTCTAGGCAGCCTGAAACCGTTTTCAGGCTGCTTTTTAATTATTTGAAAGGTTTGGATATGCAGTCCGAACATTATTTGGATTTGGCAAAAAACGGATTTCTGATTATCCGCAATTTGTCCGTTAATAGCGCCGGGCAGTCTGAAACCGAGATTATTGAAAATCTGGCAATAATCGGAACGTTATCAGACGTTTTGCATAATCTCCCTAAACGCAGTGAGACAAATAAATTTGTTGAAGATGTACTGATCAGGGAGTGTTTGGTTCAATTCGTTTCGGATTATCCGCAGTATGCAGATCGTTTGGATCGGTTTATTCGGGGATAGTCGGCAGCAGGTGCTGATGCTGCTGAAACCATACGTGATAAAGATTTTTTACGCTGACTTTTAATAAATATACGCTTATGTCTAAATATTTCGAATACCGTTTGAAAAAAGTACCGCGCATTCAGTATGAAGTCTATTTCACCGGGGTCGTGTTCGGTTTGGCACCGATAGTGGCCTCTGTGTTTTTTGGAAAACACCTGTTGTTTGGCGTTCCGTTTGGCTGGCAAACTCTTGAACATTATTCCGTTATCGGCTTGATGATTGGTTTATTCGCTACGATGGCGGCGATTAGTTTTTGCGAAGACGAAGAGCAGAATTTCCGCTTCGGACAAGACGGATTTTATTGGGACAATGGGATACAGGAATTTTACCGCCCTGCTGAAAAAATCCGCCGTATCTCATTCACCCGATCGGGCAGACTGAAACTGACCGACAGCTTGGGCGAAACGTTTCGGGCGGATAATCTGGTATACAGCGAGTTGGCCGAAAAGCAGCTTGCGGAATGTTTTCCTATGGCTTGGGTGCGGGATATTCCCGAAGTTCAAGCTGAAAATAAGGTTGCCAAATGAATTGATAGCAGGTCTCGTTGTTTTTGCGGATTGTATAACTGCCTTCGGGCGCATTGCAGTCCGAATACAAATAAGCGTCCAGCCAAAGCAGCCATAAGTCTTGTTTTTCTGCTTTTTCGTAGGCAACGGACAATATGGCGGTCAGCAGCAAACACGATGCAGCATAGATGGCGTTGCTAAGCGATGAGACAATATGCTGTTCGGATTGTAATGCTCTCCACGTGAATCTGACGGAATGGCAGAGCAACGGAGCACATAACAAGATGGTGCAGGCGATGAACATAGCCCATGCGGTGGAAGAGTAATCAAGATTCTCTTTGAAAATTCCGTATTTGCGGTTGAAATGTCCCGTTGCCAGTACTTTGGCAATAAAAAACGATACTGCCGAGCAAACAAAAAGTTCTATAGTTCTTCTGGCTGCCATGATGCGCTTGCGCTTTTGAAACAATGCCCATGCGGAGTAAGTGAGAAAACCGCAATGGGCAAGCAACAAATAGCCGTGCATACCTAAATAGAAATACATGACAATAACGGCTATAACAGCGATGGTCTCAAATACGGTAGGCGTACTTTGATTTTCCATGGGTATCTTCCTGTTCGTGAAAAGGTTTTGTGTGGAAACTCAATCTTAACACGCGTAGTCGGATACCCGCCTTTCCCTAAGCAGCCTGAAATATTTTCAGGCTGCTTTTTTTTAAACCAAATCAGGAGATTTGACTATGACTTTTATGAAGAACAAACCCAAACCGCAAGCAGTTACCGAAGCGGGCGTTTATCCGACGCAGGCTGCTGCCCTGCGGCTGGTGGACAGACTGATGTCCGGCAGCGTTCGGGCGGCATCCGTCAGCAGATGCGCGGAAGGATGGGCAGTGCGGGTTGTCAGGATATGAAGAAGCCGCTTTCTTGCAAAAGCGGCTTCTTCATCGGTGAAAACAGGGTAATCACGCTGTGAGAGGCCGCAATTATCCGGTTTTTATCTGACAAAAGCAAGGATGCTGCCGCACTATCGGGCGGCATTTTTATTGTTCCGCCCTTGGCGGATATTTAGGAGTCAATTATGAAAGCAAAAATCAAAACTCTGTTTGCCGCCGCCGCTGTTGCCGCCGTTTTGCCGGTTCAGGCCGCAGCCTTGGACAAAGTGCAGGATTTGGGCAAAGAGCTGACAGGGGATACTGGCTTGGCCTGCGAGGCTATTCTGTGTTTGTCGAGCAGCGAGCGTCCGGGCGAGTGCGCCCGTTCCCTACAGCGTTATTTCTCAATCAATCACAAGCGGCTGGGCGATACCATCCGCGCCCGGTTCAATTTCCTCAATCTTTGTCCCGCCGCAAAAGAGGAGGGGATGTCCGATCTGATTGGCGCACTGGCCAACGGAGCCGGACGGTGTGATGCGAAGTCGCTCAACAAAATGCTGAAATACGTCGTAAAAACACAGGTATGTAGGGGATATTACAACGAGTGTAAGGAAATCAAGGAAATACGCATCAGTAACACTCCGCCGTCTTACTGTAGCGCATACTTTAACCATCCGTGGACGGATATGGACAAAGGCGTGCTCTATGAAGGTACGCCGGAAAAAGGCGGCCGCTGGGTGGGACACTGAAAGAAAAACTGCTTCACTTCTGCTTGGAGTGCGTGCGCTCCGAACAGTTTGCCCGCAGCAGCGAATCTGCGGGTCTTTTTATTCACAGAAGCCGTCTGAAACTTCATTTTCAGACGGCTTCAATTACAGGAAAATTCATCTTATGAAAGAAGTGCATTTCGTATTGCAGGGTAAAGGGGGCGTCGGCAAATCGTTTACCGCCTGCCTGCTGGCACAGTATCTGCGCGATCGGGCAGATACTGCGGTTTATTGTTTCGACACCGATCCCAACAATCATACGTTGGCCAACTATGCCGCATTGTCGCCGCAAATTATCGAGCTGCTGGATGAAACCACCCAAACCATCGACACCTCCCATTTCGACGGTTTGATGGACAGCCTGATCGATACCGACGGCTACGGCGTGGTGGACAACGGCACCGCCACTTTCGGACCACTGATGGCTTATATCGCCGAAAACGACGTTGCCGACATCCTTGCTGACGAAGGCGTGCGCTTGGTACTGCATATTCCGCTTAACGGCGGGCAGGCCAAAGACGAGTGTTTGAAAGGCATGGTTCAGATACTTCAGGCCGTCAATGCCGACGCAGTCATCTGGCTGAACGAGCATAAGGGAAAAATCCACGAAAACGGCAAGCCCTTCGACCAGTTTAAGGTCTATGAGAAATACAAAAAACGCATCGCCGGCATCATCCGCATTCCCGCGCTCAATGCCGACACCTACGGCAAAAACATCGCCGATATGACCGAGCGCAACCTGACGTTTGACGAGATTGATGCCGCCGAATTCGGCCGATGGGCGCGCAACCGGCTGTTGAAACTGCGCGATACCATTTGGATGCAGTTGGACGATGTTCCTTTCCTTGCCACGCAAAACGGACAACAGGCCGCCGAAGCGGAGAACCGGTCATGAACCCGCCTGACGCGGCAGCAGGACAGGCAATCCCGTCCATGCGCCTGTTGGATGCCGACGAGCTGGCAGCCGCCGTCCTGACCCAAGCCGGTTTGAAAATCGAAGCCGACGATCCGGCCATGACCGATATGCTGATCCAGCAGGCAGTACTGGCTGCGGTTTTCACCAATTTTCAAACAGCTTTGGCGCAGCAACACGAGCAGGCGACAGCAGATTTTCAGACGGCCTTTGACGAATCCGCCGCCCCGGTTTTGGCAGCGGCACAGCAGATGGAACGCAAAAAGCAGCAGATGGTGGCCGAAATCTTGCAGGCAAACAGTGCCGACCGCGCTGCCGGCCAAGCCGAGCTGCAGCGCAGCGTTTCCCAACAAGCCGCCAAACAGGCGCAGCAGCATTTGGACGGTTTTGCCGACAGCCTGAAAAGCCTGCTGCTGAAGGCTGGAATTCTGCTGCTTGTTGTGCAACTGCTGATTTTGGGCTTGGCGGTTTGGTTGGCCAGATAAAAGGAGTAAACCATGCTGAATACCACACCCACAACACTCCGCTCAACCAAACTGCCGCCGGATGTGATGCCGGCATCCGACCGTTATCCGCATTACCGTCTTGTGCCGCTGGCCGGCAGTGACGGGCGCTACTGCCTGTTTTTTCACATCACGCCCAAACACTGGTTAGTGTTGGAAGCCAATGCAACGCGCCGCCGCATGGCGGAGCTGCTGGGCAGAATGCGGGAAAACGCACCGTATGAAGTTTTTGAAAACATAGGATAGAAATAATGGAACAGATTACCCCGAATCTGCAGGAAGCAGAACGGCAAGTCGCACTGGCCGAAGCGCAAATACTCGGTTTCATTCACGGCAGGGGCGGTTATTCCCTGGCCTCTCTGATTAACGGTATGGGACTGACACACCACGAATGGGAGCAAATGAAAGCAAGCTACCCGATACTCGGTTATCTTACTGAGCACGACATCGGCGAAATCGAACAAACCGTCAAGGCAGCCTGAAAGTTTCAGGCTGCCTTTTTATCAGGAGAAGAGCATGCTGCCATTAGCACAGCCAACCTACAACGTTGAGGAAGCCGCAGCCTTTCTCAAAGTCCACCCGCAGACCGTACGCGAGCTGATTCGCGACCAAAAACTTGCCGCCGTCAAAGTAGGGCGCAGTTTCGTTATCCGCTACAGCACACTTGACGCTTTTCTGACTGAAAAAGAGAATGATGCCGTGCAGGCATCACTCCCAAGCAGGAGTGAACAAAAATGTCCAAACAATCAAAATCCCGACAGGGAATCTATCAGCGAGGCGGCATCTGGTATCTTGACATCCGCCTCCCGGGCGGCACGCGTCTTAGACGATCTGCTGGCACACAAGACAAACAGCAAGCCCAAGAACTGCGCGCCAAATTAGAACACGAGCTTTGGCAGCAGACACGGCTCGGCACCAAGCCCAAACGGACTTGGGACGAAGCCGCAGTCAAATGGCTGCAAGAGAAAGGGGGTAAAAAGAGCATTATCGACGATATCCGCCGCTTACGCCGGCTTGGTTTTCTTCGCGGCGTTTATTTGCACCAAATCAGCCGCAAACTGGTCATGGATAACGTTGCTGCTTTCAGTTGCGGCAACAGCACCAAAAACCGCTATCTCGCCCTGATCCGTTCCATTCTTTACAAAGCAGAACGGGAATGGGAGTGGATAGACAAGGCACCCAAGCTGACGCTGTACCAAGAGCCGAAAAAGCGCATCCGCTGGCTGACTACCCAAGAGGCACAACGGCTGGTTGATGCGCTTCCCGGGGTTTGGCAGCAGATGGCACTCTTCAGCCTGAATACCGGGCTACGCCAAAGCAACGTATTCGGTCTGACTTGGGAGCAAGTGGATTTGCAGCACCGCACTACGTGGATCCATCCCGATCAAGCCAAAAACGGCCGCCCTCTAGCCGTGCCATTGAACGACCGTTCGCTGGATATTTTGTCTGAAAGGATGGGGATGCACCGGAAATACGTTTTTACGCAAAACGGCAGAGTCATTACCAAACTGAACCGCAAGATTTGGGAAAAGGCACTGGCTGATGCCGGTATAAGTGATTTTCGCTGGCATGATTTCCGGCACACATGGGCAAGTTGGCTGATACAGAGCGGCGTGCCTGTTGCGGTGTTGAAAGAGATGGGGGGCTGGGAGAGTATGGCGATGGTAGAACGCTATGCCCACTTGTCGTCCGCACATCTGCTGACGCATTCGCGTGCATTGGACAATCTAATGGGAGGCACAGTAGAAAATTCGGACACAAAATGGACACAGTCCGTTTTGAAGTCAAGAAAAGTACCAGGGAAAAGAAAAAGCCCAACCAATTGATTGAGCTTTAAATTTCTGGTGCCCGGAACCGGAATCGAACCGGTACGCCCGTATTAGGGGCGACGGATTTTAAGTCCGTTGTGTCTACCAATTTCACCACCCGGGCTTTATCTTTTCCCGGAAGGGTAAAGATAAACTTTTGGAGGCGGGGGCACGGACTTTAACCGGCCTGTATAGAGGTTGCACCCCCTATCGCATAAACGCTCTGCCACCCCGCCGTGAAGGCTGTTGTCTGTTGGAGGCGGGAGTCGGAATCGAACCGGCGTAGACGGATTTGCAATCCGCTGCATAACCACTTTGCTATCCCGCCATAAAGAAAAAAGTTGTTTTGAAAACAACTTAATCTTAAATGGAGCGGGAAACGAGTCTCGAACTCGCGACCTCAACCTTGGCAAGGTTGCGCTCTACCAACTGAGCTATTCCCGCATAATTAAAAATACGGTTTTTTTGGAGCGGGAAACGAGTCTCGAACTCGCGACCTCAACCTTGGCAAGGTTGCGCTCTACCAACTGAGCTATTCCCGCGTAAACCGGATTTTTTCAAACTGTGGAGCGGGAAACGAGTCTCGAACTCGCGACCTCAACCTTGGCAAGGTTGCGCTCTACCAACTGAGCTATTCCCGCATTTCGGAAGTCTCTTTGCCGGAAGCAAAGAAGCCGCCATTATAGCGGCTTCTTTAAGGCTGTCAAGCGTTGTGTCGGAATTTATTAGACCTCTTGCGAAAATATTCATCCCATCGCATTAATCAGTCCTGCAATCAGATTTACCCTTAACCCGAACCGT